>MKRS01000515.1 GCA_001897035.1 Bacteroidales bacterium 45-6 | reverse complement strand
GGCGTAGGACCCATGTACAGTCCCTACGAGAGCATGTCAATATCTAATCGCGGTCCATCGCCGCTGGAACAATCGTATGCCATGCATCAACAGTTCTTCAAACCTGCCGCTCTCACTGGACACTTGAGTAATAGTGCTACTGTAAATAGTAATGGCAATTCTTCGCCTGGACCTTCGTCCAACACACCCAGCAACAGCACTTCCATATTCAATTCTCCGAATGTTCAATTACCTCCGCTTGTCACGCACAGCACAGTGCCCTACGATTACGCCGCCTACCCTTCACCGCATATGTTCCGCCAGCCATTCCCGCCTCAAATCAACTACCCAATGCAAGCAGTGGGTGGCTATGCTTATCTTGCTCAAGGATTCACCCCCATGCCCGCTTATCCTATTCCGTCTCCACAATCAAATTTCCTTGCCCCACCGCCCCTTGCTCCTGGCGCAGCTCCAGGTCATTTCCCGCGGCACGAAGACTACTTCAACAATGTAAATGCCAATACCACCAGCAGGATACTTGCCGTGTCCAACGGCTGGATAGCAGCTGTAAACACAAACATCTTACTAAAAAAGCCTGCTGTGGGAGGCATTCCTCCGAGCGAAAACATGGCGATCATCATCAGGATCGACAGCTTGGGATTGGTCTTATACAATCCGTTGTAGTCGCCCATGTTGATCTTGCCCGATTTGTTTTCGATGGCCGTAATCACGCCGAAGGCGGCTGCATTGGAGAAAATGTAAACGAAAATGTAGTAGATCGACGATGCCATTCCTTGTGCTGTTCCCGCATAAATGCTCAGCAGGATGTAACCGGCTTGCGAAATCGAAGAGAAGGCAAGAAATCGTTTCATGTTCTTTTGGCGAAGGGCAAACAAGTTGCCTACCGTGATGGTCACGATGCTGACGATCCACAAGATGCCTTTCCACGTGGGAAACAACACGGGGAACACGGTGTAGAGGAGAACGATCAATGCAAATACGGCTGCACCCTTCGAAATGGTGGACAGATACAGGGTGACGTTCGTAGGCGCTCCTTGGTAAGTGTCGGGTGCCCAAGCATGGAAAGGGACAAGCGATATTTTGAAAAAGATTCCCGAAAGAACCAGTATCATCGCCATGATCGTGAGCGGAGTGGAACTCATGGAGCTTGCCAAATCGGCAAAATAGAGCGTTCCGCAGGCTCCATACACGAATGAAATTCCAAAGATCATCACAGCCGAAGAGAAAATGGCGTTAAATATGAATTTGAGACCGGCTTCAGCCGATTCGTAACGGTGCTTGTCGAAAGCCACCAAAGCCGCCACGGGAAGCGACGCC
>MKRS01000514.1 GCA_001897035.1 Bacteroidales bacterium 45-6 | reverse complement strand
TATGCCATGAAAAACGTTCCTCACGGACATGTGACTCAGGTGCTTTTCCCGTCGAAAAGCACCAACACCTCCCGCCGCGCTTTCGTTTACACTCCTCCGGGGTATGAAGCGAATGCCAACAAACGCTATCCCGTTCTCTATCTGCAACATGGCTGGGGTGAAGACGAAACTGCCTGGACAAATCAGGGTTTTGCACACTTGATAATGGACAACCTGATTGCCGAAGGAAAGGCCAAACCGTTTATCATTGTGATGACGTATGGCATGACCAACGACACGAAATATGGCCGGATCGGCGACTTCAAAATCGAACATTTTCAGACGGTGCTTGTCGATGAGCTGATCCCGTATGTCGATGCACATTTCCGGACATTGGCCAATCAACCCAACAGGGCAATGGCTGGTCTGTCGATGGGCGGCATGGAAACCAAAATGATTACGCTCGCTCGCCCGGACGTGTTTTCACACTATGCTCTGTTGAGTGGTGGAACTTATGCGCCAACTGATATGAAGGACAAATCGAAGCTAAAACTTGTATTCATGAGTTGTGGAAGTCGCGAAAATCCGGACAAGGTGAAGCAGTCGGCAGATGAGTTGAAAGCAGCCGGAATCAATGCGGTATCTTATGTCTCCAATAACACAGCACATGAATTCCTGACCTGGCGTCGCAGTTTGCGGGAGTTGGCACCTCTCTTATTTCAAAAGTAAGTAAATGTTTTTCTTATTTAGATGACTTTAAATCAAGCAATGTATTATGAATCAAAATAATAAATTCAAAATAGCTCTATTGTCCTTCGCCATCATGGGTGGTGTAATGTATGGACAATCGGTGGTTGAGGATTTTAAACCGGGAATCACTACCCAGCAAGGAAAGCAATATCCGCAAGTCAATTCCGAAGGCAGGGTACGTGTAAGCATACCTGCGCCCGACGCCAAATTAGTGCAATTAGATATTGGTGGAAAAAAATACGATCTGACCAAAAATGCCGAAGGGGTCTGGACTGGCGAATCTGCTCCTCAGGATGTTGGTTTTCACTATTATCAGTTAAATATTGACGGTGCGTCAGTTCCCGATCCCGGCAGCCTTTATTTCTATGGAGCCAGCCGTTGGGGAAGCGGCATTGAGGTGCCCTCCGCCGATCAGGATTTTTTCGCGCTGAAAAATGTCCCACATGGCGAACTGCATCAAACCTATTACTATTCAAAAAGTTCGGACAAAGTTCGGATGGTTTATATCTACACGCCACCGGGATATACTAAGGATAGCAACAAGCGTTATCCTGTTTTGTACCTCCAGCACGGTATGGGCGAAAACGAAACCGGCTGGGGCAATCAGGGTCATGCTGGACTGATTATGGATAACCTGATAGCCGAAGGCAAAGCAGTGCCTTTCATCATCGTCATGGAAAACAGCAGTGTGAACCTGCCGCGCGGTCCACGTCCCAATCCTCAGGCTGCACCACCGGCTGGCAATGCTCCACGCCCCGGAGGCGGGATGAATTTTGCCGCCGAGTTCGAAAAAATACTTTTCAATGATCTGATTCCCTTTGTTGAATCCAACTACCGGGCGATTCCCAATGCTGCCAACAGGGCCATGGCCGGACTCTCGATGGGAGGTATGCAAACCCGTTCGATTGTTATCGCAAATCCCGATAAGTTTGCCTACGTCGGTATGTTCAGTAGCGGTACATTTGTCCCTTCTGAAATAACTGATTTAGCTGCGTTTAAGAAAAATGGAAAATTAGTCTTTATGAGCTTTGGTGGTCGTGAAGGAGGTTCAGCCCGCATTGGTGATGCCGCCGAAGAATGGACTAAGGCCGGAATCAAAGGCATTTCCTATATTTCGCCGGAAACAGCTCACGAATGGCATTCGTGGAGAAGAAGCCTTTATCAGTTTGCGCCATTATTATTCAAATAATTTTTTTGAAATTCATCATGAATAAAAATGTATTGATAATCCTGGCGTTCCTTTCTATAAATTGCTTTGCCCAGGATTATTCACAAAGCTGGAAAGACCTGAATTATGCAGGTGATTCGGTCGTCTATCACAAGCTGGATATTTATCTGCCTAAGGCCGAAAAGAAAAGCTATCCCGTGGTGGTTTACATCTACGGAAGCGCTTGGTTTTCCAACAGTTCGAAGGGCGCAGACCTGAATACGGTGGGTAAAGCCTTGCTGGACGCAGGTTTTGCCGTAGTGATGCCCAACCACCGTTCGAGCATGGATGCTAAGTTCCCTGCTCCGGTGAACGACATCAAAGCTGCCATTCGTTTTGTGCGTGCCAATGCTGATAAATATCGGCTCGATACCACTTTTGTAGGCATTTCGGGAAGTTCGTCGGGCGGGAATATGGCAGCTATGGCAGGTACCTCCCGAAACGTCAGGAAACAAACTTCGGGTGCAGTTACCGTAGATATCGAAGGAAATGTTGGCCCTTACACCCGGTTCAGCAGCTCGGTAGATGCGGTGGTGGACTGGTTTGGCCCTACCAACATGCTGGTGATGGATTCGTGTGGAGGCACGGACTTTATTCACAATGCCCCCAATTCTCCAGCTTCGGCATATATCGGTGGCCCTATTCAGGACAATAAGGACAAATGCCTGTTGGCCAGCCCTATCACTTACGTAGATCCTTCCGATCCACCTTTTCTGATTTTTCATGGCGACAAAGATCGGGTAGTGCCACATTGCCAGAGCGAATTGCTTTACGAAGCACTTCAGAAAGCGAAAGTGCCAAGCCGTTTCTTCCTTGTGCCGGGTGGTCAGCATGGCCCGGGAGTGCATGTGGCTGAAAATTTGAAATTGATGGCCGACTTCTTTGTTGATTGCAAAGAGAAAAAAACTCTAACTAAATAGTTGGCAATATGAAACTCGCATTCACCATAGTGCTGTCATTTTTGATGTTTCTCACCGTCTTGGGACAGGAAATTATCCCTTTGTATCCCGGGGAGATTCCTAACACGAAGAAAGGATCGGGAGTGACTGAAAGCTTTACCAATGGGATGTACAGAGGGGTAACTAAGCCAAGCTTGGAAGTTTATTTGCCTGAAAAGGAAATTGCTACGGGGGCAGCGGTCGTTATTTGCCCCGGAGGTGGTTATAGCGTAATAGTCTATCAGGGAGAAGGAGTTTCGTCGGCAAAAGAATTTGCGAAAAATGGTATTGTTGCTTTTGTATTAAAATACCGGTTGCCCGATGATGCTACGATGGTGGACAAAGCCATCGGGCCTTTGCAGGATGCGCAACAAGCGATTAAACTTATTCGAGAAAATGCCGGCAGATGGAGTATTGATCCGGCAAAAATAGGAATTGTTGGCTTCTCTGCAGGAGGGTATTTGGCTTCCACGGCAGCCACGCATTTTACTAAAGCATACGTGGAAAATGCGAATAATACTAATTTGCGTCCCGATTTTCAGGTAGTAGTTTATCCTGTGATTAGTATGCAGGAAAAGTTGACACACAAGGATTCGAGATCCAAATTGTTGGGTGAAACACCTTCGCAGGCAACAGTCGATCTGTTTTCTAACGAATTGCAAGTGACCGGAAACACCCCTCCGGCCTATATCACTCATGCGGCTGATGATAACGTGGTGGATGTGGACAACAGCATCGAATATTTTGAAGCGTTGAGACGCCATAAAGTATTTGTGGAGATGCACATTTATCCCAAAGGCAACCATGGCTTTATCTTTGGGCGAAAGGATTGGATGGAACCATTGGTGAAGTGGATAAAAAGCCTATGAAACAGTTTCGTGAAAATATAATTTTAACGACAATGAATTTGAAATTAAAAATCTCTTTTTTGCTTTTGGCATTATGTTTGACGGGCGTTGCCCAGGAAGCCGGGAATGCCCCAAAAACGAAAAAACTTGAATCTTCAGGAGCTTCTTTTCATTCAGGAAAGTACCGGAATGTATTTTTGGAAGCAGGATACAGCCAAAACGAAATTGACAAGAAAGTCGAAAAAGCATATAAGGATCTTTTCGAAGGACCAAACAAAATTTATTTTGAGGTGGGCGATTCGATGGCGTATGTTTCAGACATAAAAAACCACGATGCCCGCACCGAGGGGCTTTCGTATGGCATGATGGTGGCTATTCAGCTCGGCAAGAAGGACGTATTCGACAGGATATGGCGCTGGTCAAAAAAATACCTGCAACACCAGAGTGGCCCTCGCGAAGGGTATTTCGCTTGGAGCTTCGATCCGGTGAAAATGAAGCAGAATTCGCCGGGGTCAGCTTCCGACGGTGAGTTATATTACATTACTGCCTTGTTGTTCGCTTCCAACCGCTGGGGCAACGACACGGGAATCAATTATTATGCCGAGGCCCGCTATATCCTCGACAATATGTGGAAAAAAGACGGCACTGGAAATATCCATAACCTCATTAACGTGGAGCACAAGCAAATCTCCTTTGTTCCTGAAGGTGGGGCGTATAATTGGACAGATCCCTCTTACCATTTGCCTGCCTTTATGGAGGTGTGGGCCATGTATGCCAAGGATGGCCACGAGCAGTTCTACCGTGATTGCGCCGACACGTCCCGGGTGTTTTTCCACCGGGCTTGCCATCCCGTTACCGGGTTGAATGCCGATTATACACAGTTCAACGGTACGCCGAATTCCACCCGCTGGATGCCGGCCGGTTTCCGTTACGATTCCTGGCGGGTGCCGATGAATATTGCCATGGATTACAACTGGTTTGGAAAAGACAAGGAATGGCAGGAAGGTTACGCAAAACGGATACAGGCGTTTTTCAAGTCGAAAGGAATAGACACGTTCGAAGATCAATTCAATCTGGATGGTTCCAAGCCGGACTTTATCCTCCGGGCGGGCAAAGATTTCCAACGTTTGAGGCATTCGATCGGATTAGTGGCTACGGCAGCTTCTACGAATCTTATTTACAAGGATTTTGATTATGTCCACAAACTATGGAACGCCAAACTGGAACCGTATGACGATGGGTATTTCGACCCTTATTACGATGGATTGCTGTACCTGTTTTGCCTGATGCATTTGAGCGGGAAATATCAGCTCATTACACCGGTTGTCAATAAATAAAACATATCCAGATCTATATAAAACAGATGAGAAGAATATTTTTGAGTTTTGTCTTGCTTTTAGTTAATCTTGGCTTGTTTGCTGAGAATGGTCATCAACTTTGGTTGCGGAATGTCGCTAACGGAAAAGTAACAGTGGTTTGTTCCGACAAATCGGTTACGACCGCTATTGCCGTTCAGGAGCTGAAAGACGGATGGCAGGGCCGGGACGGAGCAACCATCACGTTGAAAATCAAAAAAGACAAAGCCATTAAAAATGACGGGTTCAAGATTGGCACGAGTGAAATTCAGGCAAATACAGCCGTTGGAGTCTTGTATGGAGCTTACGAATTGCTCCGCCGCCAGCAAACGGGTGAACCCATCGAAGAAAAAATATTCAACCCTTCCTATCAAGTTCGGACGCTCAATCATTGGGATAATCTGGACGGGACTATTGAGCGAGGATATGCTGGCCGTTCCATTTTTTGGGGAGAAGAAAAAAATCTGTTGCCTCCCACCGAGCAGGAAAAACAACTGTGGAAAGAATACGCCCGTGCCAATGCTTCGATCGGGATTAACGGTGCGGTACTGAACAATGTGAACGCCTCGCCCGACATGCTCATGCCTGAAATTCTTCAACGGGTGAAGGAAATAGCGGACGTGCTTCGTCCTTATGGCATCAAAACCTATCTTTCTGTGAAATTTTCGTCGCCTTCCCAAGCAGGAGGCCTCGAAAATTCGGATCCACTCAATCCTGTTGTGCGGAAATGGTGGAATGCAAAAGTGAAAGAAATTTACCAGCTTGTCCCCGATTTTGGTGGTTTTCTGGTAAAAGCCAACAGCGAAGGGCAGCCCGGTCCGCAAGACTATGGGCGCAACCACGCCGATGGCGCCAACATGCTGGCCGATGCGTTGAAACCTTTTGGCGGCATCGTGATGTGGCGCGCCTTTGTGTATGCTTCCAACGACAAGGACAGGGCAAAACAGGCTTACAATGAATTCAAGCCCTTGGACGGGCGGTTTCGCGACAATGTGATCGTTCAGGTGAAAAACGGCCCGATCGATTTCCAGCCGCGCGAACCGTTCAGCCCGCTTTTTGGCGCCATGAAGAAAACTTCGGTGATGCCTGAAGTGCAGATCACGCAGGAATACCTCGGGCATTCCATCCATTTGGTGTATCTGGCTCCTATGTGGGAAGAAATGCTCAAAGCCGATACTTACCAGCAGGGCGAAGGCAGCACCGTGGCCAAATGCACGGACGGAAGCATTTACCCTCAAACCTATACGGCGGTGGCCGGTGTTGCGAACGTGGGTTTGGATACCAATTGGTGCGGACATGAATTTGCCCAGTCCAACTGGTATGCCTTTGGCCGTCAGGCTTGGGATCACCAATTGACCAGCGAACAAATTGCCGACGAATGGATCAAACTGACTTTTGGAAATGCGGCGTCGTTGCAAGATGCCGACTGGAAAAATAATTTCCTTGCTCCTGTCAAGCAAATGATGCTCGATAGCCGCGAAGCAGCCGTTAACTACATGATGCCCCTCGGGTTTCACCATATTTTTGCGGCGGAACATCACTACGGGCCTGGCCCCTGGTGGGCGCCCGAAGGGGTGAGGTCGGACTGGACTCCGCCGTATTATCATCAAGCGTCGGCGGACGGGGTGGGGTTCAACCGTACCCGCACCGGAAGCGATGCCGTGAAGCAATACCACGAACCGCTTGCTTCGCAACTCAACGACCCCAAAACTTGTCCTGAAAATTTACTGTTGTGGTTTCATCACTTGCCTTGGGACTACAAGATGAAGAGCGGACGTACCCTCTGGGACGAGATTTGTGTGCATTATGCCAGGGGTTTGGAGCAAGTGGGCGAATTCCAAAAAGTGTGGGACAAAGTGGAAAAGTATGTAGATGCGGAGCGTTTTGCCGGAGTGCAGAGCAAATTGCGCGCCCAGAGGAGGAATGCGCAGGTGTGGAACGACGGTTGCCTGCTCTATTTCCAGCAATTCAGCAAGAGGGCGATTCCTTACAACCTCGATCGCCCGCAACACGATTTGGACGAGTTGATACAAAACGACATGAAACGGTTTGATGAGTGAGGTTCAATTGATATAAAATAGGATGATATGAAACGAAGCATGATTTTTATGAAATCCCCAAGGTCAATGATTAAAACCTCATGCTAATTTCATCAATGCCGCCAAAATAAATAAAAACAATCGTAT
>MKRS01000513.1 GCA_001897035.1 Bacteroidales bacterium 45-6 | reverse complement strand
GATCGAAGCCTGCTGAAATCCATCTTCGCGAAGCACGACATAGACGCGATCATTCATTTTGCTGGCTCAGTTGTGGTGCCGGATTCCGTTTCCGATCCGCTCAGCTATTATGAAAACAACACGGTGAAATCGCGCGAGCTGATAGCCTCGTCCGCAATCACCTTTTGCCAAGGCACAGCAATGTAATCGGACATAGCCCCGTTGCGCTGCACGCCGAATGTTTGGTTGAACTGGCAGGCATTGGGTCGCCCGTTGCGGCACGAAGGACAGTAGCCGCAGTTGGTGTAGGGATTCACAGTGCAGGCCGTTCCCGGCTTGATGGATTCAGGCACGCCTGGAGCCACAGCTTCCACCACGGCACCTATTTCATGGCCGGGAATGACAGGAAGCTTCACCATCGGGTTTTTCCCGAGAAAGGTGCTCAGGTCGGAACCACAAAATCCCACATAGTTGATTTTCACCAGCACTTCTCCAGTCTGAAGTTGCGGTTTTTCTTTTTCGATGACCGTAACGCTTTTTTCACCTAATATCTGTATCGCTTTCATTTTCATTTTATATTTAACTATTTAACCAAGTGTCGCGGAAACGCGGTTCCAAAATGGACTGCACTTCCGACAATAACTCTTTATCTAATTCTTCGTTGGCCCACTGGATGCTCTGCAAAACTCCCTGGGGACGTGACGTACTGAACAGGGTGGAAGCAATCCGGGGGTTGGACACCGAATATTTCACCGCCAATTGCTCGATCGCTTTTCCTTTCGACTGGCAATGCGATACGGCTTTTCGGCAAAGATCCTGCAAGGGTTTGGGAGCCGGATGCCATTCGGGTGCGCCCCGTTCGGTGAGCAATCCCATCGAAAAGGGGGAGGCATTGATGACCCCGATTCCTTTTTCTTCGAAATAGTCGAGATAGTCCGCCAAGGCGTCGTCGTTGAGGCAGTAATGGCAGAATGAAAGCACACTTTCCACAGTTCCGGCAGGCACATGGTCGATGATGTATTTGAAATGACGGAGCGTGAGATTCGTGATCCCCACATGTTTGGCGATGCCTTTCTCCCTCAATTCCACTAAGGCGGGGAGTGTTTCGTTGCAGACAAGCTCCAAATCAGCAAATTCGATGTCGTGCACGTTTATCAAATCCACGTAGTCGATATTGAGCCTGTCGAGGCTTTCGGATACACTTTCGATGGACCTTTTTGCAGAATAGTCCCAGTGGTTTTGCCCGTCCTTGCCGTATCGTCCTACTTTGGTGGATAAATAATATTTTGTGCGGTCGATGTTTTTTAAGGCTTTGCCCAACACGATTTCGGCTTTGAGATGGCCGTAGTAGGGGGAGACATCGATGAAGTTGATTCCGTTCTCAACCGCCGCATAAACGGCTTCTATTGCTTCTTCTTCTTTGATGGAATGGAAAACGCCCCCTAAGGAGGATGCTCCAAAGCTCAAATTAGACACGACCATGCCGGTCTTTCCTATTTCTCTATATTCCATGATATTGTTATTAAGAATTCGGTTGTCAAAAATAAACGATAGTCGTGTCGGATGTATGAGGTATGATGAAAATTCGAACGCAAAGGTTTGCGTTATTTACCCAAATCCGTATCTTTATGCGGCAATAAAGCCTGAACAAAAAATGAAAAGACCGGTTTCCCTAAAAGATTTGGCCGAGGAATTGGGCGTATCCATATCGACTGTGTCGCGGGCGTTGAAAAACAGCGGCGAAGTGAGTGATGCCATGAAAGAAAAGGTTAGGAAATTGGCCAAGGAGAAAAAATATCGTCCGAACCCTTTTGCTGTAAGCTTGCTGAAAAATTCACCGAGAATCATCGGAATCATTGTTCCGGACATTGCCACTTATTATTATTCTTCTATCATTAGTGCAATCAACCAGGCGGCTGTCAAGGAAGGCTATTCCACGATAATCGTTTCTTCCGATGAAACCTACGAGATAGAAAAACAATGTGTTGAAAACCTGATAAATTTCAGGGTGGAAGGCATCTTGGCCTGTGTTTCGCAACAGACATCCGATTTTTCCCATTTCGAAGTCCTTTTCGACCAGAACATCCCGCTGGTGTTTTTCGACAGGGTCGGGCTTTCCGAAAAAAGCTCCTGCGTGATTACCGACAATGTGGAATCCGCACAGACAGCGACTGCCCATTTGTTGGAAAACGGACGTAAGAGAATCGGATTTATTGGCGGCGCCAACCATCTCAACATCGTGAAGCTACGCAAGCACGGCTACCTCCAGGCATTGAGGGACTACAAAATTCCCATTGACAAAGACTTAGTCGTGTGCAAAGAAATTGGTTATGAGCTTGGCTACGAGGCAGCATCCCGGTTGTTGGCACTGGCCAATCCGTCCGATGCTTTTTTATGCCTTTCGGAAAGCCTTGCATTTGGCGCGTTCAAGGCCATCCGCGACAAGGGCTTACGCATTCCCGACGATGTCGCATTGATCGGCTACATAGACGAAATCCATGCCGATTATGTTTCGCCTCCGCTATCGGCGATGACACACCAAACCGCCCAAATAGGCAAAACCTCTTTCAAGCTGCTGCTGAAACAGATTAAAGGAAGCACAGAAATAGAAAAAAAGATAATCCCGTGCATCCTCACGGTGCGAGGTTCGTCAGTAAAAAAAGCGGCAGGCAACCAGTTGGAAGCCCCCAAAACAACGCCAGCACAAGAGTGAATTCCGCAACGACCCCGTTTCATTCGAAGGCGAGCCAAGACGCACTGCCAGTCGGGAAGCAGGCCCATGCAAAACCATCCGTCCCATTTTTCCGGCCCCTCTGCGTTTCCTGCTCCTGAATGCGGGGAAGTCTCCTTATGCCAAACATGTGACATTCTCCTGACGCAATCCGCTTTTTCCAGTCTATCGCCGTTTGATCCGATTTAAATAGCACAAAGATCATCCCAGAAGAAGACTTCGAAGTACTTTTTACACATTTATTGACATTTTAAAACTCGGAATCCACCAAGAAAGATGCTATATTTGCCAAACGTTAGTTGAGTGAAATTTTTGAAAAGTAATTCTTGAGAAGCAAATAAACAAGCAAAACTTAATAAATACCCGTATTAGAGATGATGAACTTATTGACTATTTTCCTCCAAGCAACCGCTACATTGACGGAAGCGCCACACCCCAAAGCGATAGAAGAAAGCTATTTTGACTTGCTGATGAAAGGCGGATGGATTTTAGTTCCCATATTCCTGTTGTCGTTGCTTTCAATTTATGTTATTATCAACCGCACCTTAGTGATTCGTAAGCTTGGACAAAAAGACGCGCTTTGGTTTTCACGCGTGTGGGAACTGGTGCAGGAGAAAAAAATCGACAAGGCAGTGAAATTTTCGCTGGAGAAACAAACGGCAACTTCAAGAGTGATCGCCGCCGGATTGAAAGAAATAGAAAACGAAGATAAAGAAATCGAGGAGTCGATGCAGATGGAAGCCCGGATGCAAATTTCGTTGCTCGAAAACCAGATGAATTATTTAGGAATCACGGCAGCCATTGCGCCCATGTTAGGCTTTTTGGGTACGATATTCGGGGTCATCAAGATTTTCTACAACATTTCCGTGAGCGGCGACCTCAACATCGCCAGCATTTCCGACGGACTTTACCAGAAAATGATCTGTTCGGGTGCAGGTTTGTTTGTCGGAATCATTGCCTACGCCGGCTATTATGTGCTGAACGGGTTTATCGACAAAGCCGTCCTGACAATCGACAAAGACTCCAACGAGATGCTGAAGGCCATACGCACTTACAAAAAAGGCAACGAAACGGCTGCCTGACCCGATTATGTTTTATAGAAACCCATAAGCATTCATCCAATGAAAATAGAACGAAGAAAAAAACGATCGGCAGAAGTTTATACAGCCTCCTTGAATGACATCATGTTCTTCTTGCTGCTCTTTTTTCTCATCATATCCACCTTGGTGACGCCTGCGGCAATAAAAGTGGCCCTGCCAAACTCGAAGACCTCGACAGAAGTTGTCAACAAGAAAAGCATACAACTGGCTATCACTGCTGATCACCACTACTTTTTGAACGACAAGGAAATCCTGTTTGAGGAAATCGAACCGGCCCTGCTGGCAATAGTAGCCCAAAAGAAAGAAAACGAAGAAATCAATGTCCTTCTACAAGCGGACAAGGCACTGAACCTCCAAGACATTGTCAATGTGATTGATATTGGCAATGCGGCAAAAGTAAAAATGGTGCTTTTCACCCAGAAAGACAAATAATCACGAATTGTCTCACCAACAGATCCAATCCAATGAAAAAATTCTTACCAATCCTTATTTTCGTGGGAATGCTTAGTTTCGTTGCCCGCGCCCAAACCCCGGTCTCCAAGTCAACAATCGATTATAGCAATCTGAAAAACAAGTCTTTCAACGAGTTGTTTGTAGAAATCACACCGGAACAACTTCCGGAAAGCATATTCAAATTAGTGGGCAAAGACTACACCGTGATTACCGCCGGACTGCCCGATCATTACAATTCGATGGTGGCAGGCGATGGAGGAATGGGCTTTCTGATGGGGAAACCTACCACTTTTTGCAACCTTCGCGGCACCCGCTACACCTTGGAACTTATCCTGAAGGACAAAAAATACACTATGGCTTATTTCGACGACCAGTTCAAGCCTGCATTTTTGCCTTTTGGAAACAGTTCGGGACGGGATTCAGACAAAATGAAGAAGACGCCCCTCACTCCGTTGATTACGCCTTCGGGACGGGTCAGCTACAAGGAAGCCAAGATTATTATCGAATGCGACTTGGCAGAAACGCATACCATCAATCCCGAGGAAGTGTACGCCCAGAAAAACAAAGATTTCTATGAAGATGCCTACAAAACGGGCGGATCTTACCACAAGATTGTTTTTGGGGACATCGTACACATTTGGGTGAGAAAATAAATACCGGAGATTTCCACACCGTACAATTTATTCAACCATTCATCGCTCTCCAAGCCATTTCGAGCGATCGTAGTTTTGCATCCTTGTCGTAGAGGTAAGATGTGATCATCAGTTCGTCAGCCTGCGTCTTTTCGAGAAAACCAGATAACTCCCGCCGCAAGGTGCCCTCGCCTCCAATGAATGTTCCTTGCATCATCGTCTCCAAGTGTTGCCTGATTTGTGGGTGTTGCACATACGCAAACGGAATATCGCGCGGCGGAGCCAAGGGACGCCGTTCGCCAGTAATAATCCCGATAAACATCCGCTGCATGCTCGAACTCTGCCGCTTGGCCTCCTCGTCCGTTTCGGCTCCAATCACATTCGCACAAACCAGCACATAAGGCTTTGCCAATGCTTTCGACGGGCGAAAATGGCTACGGTAAATTTCGATAGCGCAATAGAGTTGCCCGGGCGCAAAATGGGAGGCAAAAGCGTAGGGCAAGCCCAACTCGGCGGCCACGTAGGCACTGTCTGTACTGGAACCCAATATCCAGATCGGGATATCCAACCCTTCTCCCGGAAATGCCCGCACAGGTGCATTTTCATCCGTATTTCCAAAAAATTGCTGCAATTCCCTCACATCATCGGGAAAATGGAATGCAGCATCCATGTTCTTTCGGCGTATGGCCTTGGCCGTTCGCTCATCTGTTCCGGGTGCCCGGCCAAGCCCCAGGTCGATGCGGCCGGGATAGAGCGTTTCGAGCGTACCAAATTGTTCCGCAACAATCAACGGGGCATGGTTCGGAAGCATAATTCCGCCGGAACCAACCCGTATTTTCTCTGTTTTTCCGGCCACATGGCCGATCAGCACGGCGGTCGCCGAACTCGCGATGTTGCAGGAGTTGTGGTGTTCCGCCAGCCAAATCCGACCAAGCCCCAGTTCCTCTGCCCGACGTGCCACAGCTACAGTTTCCTCAATAGCCGTAAAGGCAGTCCCGCCTTCTTTCACCACGGCCAATTCCAATACCGACAAAGCAATCTTTTTCATTTTTCCTTTTTCTAAAATCCCTACGGAGACTTACTATCCTTAAACAGATTATCCAGCAGATAAGTTTCGCCCAAAAGCCAGAAAACGCCCAGTTTGTCGCCCAAAACAACAGCAAAAAACAAAGGAAGTAACCGGCAACAAACAAAATGTAACGCACAAACACCTGATTAACAGTATATGTATATACATTTGCATCGTTAAGCTAATCCACACGAAGTTGGTTGTGTGATTTCTTATTTCGATTTAAGGAAGGCATTGGGAAATGCCGTCAAAATTAAAGTCATATCCTTTTCTATGATTCCAGTGTATGAAAATCACTTGGAATAGATAGCATTCAAATGGTTAGATAAGATGATTTATAATGGTTAGTAAATGAGCTACTTCGCGATGAAGTGGCTTTTTTTTGCTTTTGTCCCTGAGGCCGATGCTTAGCATTTGCTTTTTTTGCCCTATCTTAGTTAAAATATATTTTAATCAAATAATTAAATCAATTGATTAATTCATATTTGCGAAATAATTCGACAGACTCAAAACGATGGAACACGACAGCACCGAATTGAAAATAAAAGAAGCCGCACGCAAGTTGTTTCAGGAAAAAGGCTTCGAAGGAGTACGCACACGGGAAATTGCGGAAATGGCTGGCATCAATTCAGCCTTGCTACATTACTATTTCCGAAGCAAGGAAAAACTCTTCCGGATAATCATGAACGAGAGCATTCAGGAGATGTTTGCCTTTCTCCAACAAATAATCAATGAGCCATCCACTTCTTTGTCGCACAAAATTGACGAGATCGTGAACGGCTACCTGAATGTCGTGCTGGCCACCCCAAATCTGGTGCTTTTTGTGCTTAACGAACTATATGCCAACCCCAAACTCCTCATCAAGGAATCCAAGATACCAAGCAAGTTTCTAAGCGATAGCTATTTTTCGAGGCAGATTATGGAACAGTTAGAAGCCCAGTCGATAGCCATCTCACCCCTACATATTGTCATGAATATGATTTCGCTCACTGTGATGCCAGTGATCGCCGCACCTCTGGCGAAACATCTGTACAACATCGAGGATGATAATTTCCGTCAATTGATAGAGCAGAGACGCACACTGATCCCCCTATGGATAAAAGAAATGTTGCAAATTGAAGAATAAGAAAAACAAAATTGCGGACGTATGAGACAACGAACAACTTCTATTTTTATCATGTTTGCTTTAGCAGCAAGTGCATTGCAAGCACAAGACAGACTGTCCCTGGACGAATGCAGGCGGCGGGCGGTGGACAATTATCCGCTGATCCGCCAATACAAGCTGGTGGAGCAATCGGCACAATATA
>MKRS01000512.1 GCA_001897035.1 Bacteroidales bacterium 45-6 | reverse complement strand
CTACCCGAAGGTGTTCCGAGGGGAGCACGTGAGCGACCCGCGGGTGCGGATCGTCCGCACCGCCCGCGCGGTCGTGTCCAACAATCTCGATGGGATAGGAATAGGATTTTTCGAGCCATTCGGGAGAAACATTGGCCCCTTCGTGATAGTGCAAGCCCTCGTTGACACAAGCGATGTTTTTCACCAACGAGACCACCGTACCGATGTCATGCGAAACCAGAATGATTGTCGTGGTTTTGTTCACTTCTGTCAGAATCTTGTAGAAATCAGATTCGAACTTTTTGTCCACATACGAATTTGGTTCGTCCAAAATGAGCAGATCCGGATCATCTACAATCGACCTTCCCAGCAACGCCCGCTGCAATTGACCACCCGAAAGCGCACCGATGGGTTTTTTAAGCAAATCCTGCAGGCCCATTTGCAAAGCCACCGACTCCACTTTGCGTTTCTGATCCGTGCTGTATTTGTTGAACAAACCTTTGGGCTGGGTCAGGCCCGAGGTAATAACCTCCCGCACCGAAATCGGAAATTTCTTGTCGATCTGGTTAATCTGAGGCATGTAGCCAATATTGATGCTGGAGCAGGGGCTTCCATCCTTATAGAATGTGATTTCCCCTTCGGAAGGGGAAATCAAGCCCATAATCGATTTCAGCAAGGTTGTTTTTCCCCCGCCGTTGGGGCCGATAATCCCCAAAAAATCATGTTCAAATACCGAAAGGTTCACCCGTTTCAACACGTAGCTGTTCTTTTCGTACCCCACACACAGGTTCGCTATCTCAAGTACTTTTTTCATTGTTTTTCGAGCGATTCGGCTATTTTCTTCATTTCTCCCTTCCAATCGTATGCTAGCGGATTGATCTCGACAACATTCGCTCCAATCTCCTTGGCCAGCACCTCCGCATTCTTCCGATCAAATTCCGGTTGCACAAACACGGTTTTTATCCCTTTCTGTTTCGAAAAGTTCACCAATTCAACCATCTGAGAAGGAGACGGTGCCTTACCATGGGACTCCACCGTATATTGCTCCAAGCCGTACTCCTCTGCAAAATAAGACAATGCGGGGTGATAGATGATAAATGCTCGTGGCTTCACATCAGCCAGCTTATGCCTTACGATAGAATCCGTTTCCTGGATTTCCCTTTCCAATTTTCGGTAATTTGCCTCGTAGAAAACCTTGTTCGCCGGATCAATTTGAACAACCCCTTTCAGTATATTCTTGGCCACACCCAATGCCGTTTCGGGTGAATTCCATATCTGCGGATCGAGCCCATCATGACCATGATCCCCCACGCCGACCGCGTCGGCCTCCAGCTCATGCCG
>MKRS01000511.1 GCA_001897035.1 Bacteroidales bacterium 45-6 | reverse complement strand
GATCCACTATTATCCAACCATGAGATACCCGCTGTCAAACAATCAACACAGGCGATACACAACTACTTTTTTGTAAAAAGCGTTATGTCGGCCAGAGAGGGTGGAATAATTGCGTTTATTACCAGTCAGGGCGTACTCAATTCGGAACAGAACAAGCCGATACGGGAATACCTGATGAACACCTGTGATGTGGTATCGGCTATCCGTTTGCCAAACAACCTCTTTTCCGACCATGCCGGAACAGAAGTCGGCAGCGACCTGATAATCCTGCAACGGAACAATAAAAGTATCGTTCCAAGCCAAAGGCAGCAGGATTTTATAGAATCCCGAAAATTGTCGAACGGTATTTCCATTAACAACCTGTTCCGTGATTTCGACAGGGTTGTACAAACCAGTTCTAAGATTGATACCGACCCTTACGGCAAACCTGCGATTGTCTTTACTCACGAGGGCGGAGTAGAGGGTATTGCCAAAGACCTGCGACAAATGTTGAAAGAAGATTTCTCCCAACATTTGGATTTACAGCGTTACCAAACCTATGCACAGAACACAGCGGAACGACAGGTAGCAACCGCCGTAGAAGTTAAACCGACACTTGAATCAAATACCAATGACCTCAATCCTCTTTGGCAAGCAGAAGAACTCGATCCATTTTGGCAAGCTATTGAAGACGACTGGTTTCCCGGCAAGAATCAATCCGAAATGATAAAACCTGCGATTGAAAGCAAACCCGAACCACCCAAACAACAACAAAATTATTCGGGTACGCTTTTCGATATGGACGATCTTGCCATTAAGAAAGAGCCGACTCCGGAGGCAAAACCGAAGTCTGTTACAGAGCAACCTTTAATTACGCTCTATGACCTTTTCGGTTTTACCCAAGAGGAACGCAGTCAGGTAAGCAAGCCTAAAAAACGAGGTCGAAAGTCTAAATCACAGGTCAGTAAGCCAAAAGAACTACCCTTTATGGACTGGCGGGAAGAAATGGCGCATAACACAGCACAGGAACGGGAAAAGCTACAAGAGGAAACTGCGGCAGCCTATCCCGTATTTGATGCTCGTCGGGAGGAACAACTGGAACGGCTGAAAGAAGAAGCCGAACGGGAACAGCAGGAACGTATGAAACCGATTCCCTACTTCAATGCGGAAGATATGCCATCCCATTATCGTGAAGGCTCGCTCGTAACAGACGAAAATAATCGTATCGGTTATTTGCGTGATTTGAATGGATTTCAGCCGATGTTCCATCCGCTTCAGCTCACAGGAACACAGCAGGCGAAAGCGTCCCTTTACATTGAAATTCGGGACACTTACCACCACC
>MKRS01000510.1 GCA_001897035.1 Bacteroidales bacterium 45-6 | reverse complement strand
GAAAACCAGTCCCCCGGCTTCAATCCGCACGCTCTGCTCTCCTACGAGGAAAGCGCAAGGATCATTGTCAACCATGTGGCAGACGGTGTGAAAATGGCCAAAAAGCACAACATTCCCAAGCAAATCGTTGATTTCATAGAGACTCATCACGGCACGGGAAAGGCAAAATTCTTCTATAATTGCTATAAGAACGAACACCCGGACGAGGAAATAGATGAATCGGCTTTCAGCTATCCGGGGCCGAATCCTTTTAGCAAGGAAACAGCGATCCTGATGATGGCCGACACTGTGGAAGCCGCTTCCCGAAGCCTGACCGAATATACCGAAGAAAATATTTCCCGTTTGGTGAATAACCTTATAGAAGGGCTCGTGCGTGAAGGACTTCTTCGCAAAGCCCCAATCACGTTTCGGGACATTGAAGCCGTAAAAAGTGTCTTTTGCGACAAGCTCAAGACGATCTACCACACGCGGATCAGCTATCCCGAATTGCTGAAAAAGGAAGAAGCCGCTGACACAGTGCTGCAGTCTTTTTGCGAATAAAATTCCAGATAAACCTTTCTTACTTGCTTTTGGGGCGGGGGTTGTCGTACAAAGCCTTCAGTAAATCTTCCCTTTTCAACTTTGTAAGTGTCTTGGTGATACTTGGGCGGAAGTCGCGGTCGTACCAGAAGAAAAATTGGCGTTGGTTCAGTTTCTCATCTTTCGAATGCGCTGTGTACACCTTCTCCAGGGTGTAAGGGTGATAGCCCGTGTAATAAATCTCGGTGGCCAAGGTCATCGGGGAAGGCGTGAAGTCCTGCACTTGTTCCAGCTTGAAATTCAATTGCTTTGTTTCCACCGCGAGGTTTGCCATGTCGGCTTCCGAGCATCCCGGATGCGAGGAGATGAAATAGGGAATCAATTGCTGATTAAGCCCGCTTTCGCGGTTGATACGCTCAAATTCCCGTTTGAATTTGTGGAACAGGCTGAACGATGGCTTGCGCGTGATCTTCAGTACATCGTCAGAGGTGTGTTCGGGTGCTATTTTTAGCCGTCCCGATACGTGCTTCGAGATAAGCTCCTTGGTGTATTCGGCTGCCACCTCGTTCAGCTTTTCGTCTTTTCCCTGGTGTAGCATCAAGTCGTAGCGAATTCCGCTTCCGATGAATGATTTTTTTATTCCGGGCAAGGCATCCACCGACCGGTAGATGTCGAGCAAGGCACTGTGATCTGCATTCAAGTTCTTGCAAATGGTGGGATGCACGCAAGAAGGACGCCTGCATTGCCCGCAGATGGTGAGGTCTTTCCCCTTCATGGCATACATGTTGGCAGATGGGCCTCCCAAG
>MKRS01000509.1 GCA_001897035.1 Bacteroidales bacterium 45-6 | reverse complement strand
TCCCTGGTCGATAATTTCCTTGTCGGTTCGATAGCCGAAATTAGGCACCAGCACATCTGCTTCACCCATCAGATGCAGCAATTCTTCTTTCGAGAAATATTGTTTTTCGGGATAAATCAGCTCGAACTTTTCCTCCAGGCTTTTAAATCCTTCCCTGTGAAAATCATATCCGAATAAGATTTTTTTCTTCATTCTTTTTGCTTCTAAAACCTGAAATGTATAACGCTGGCAGTCTCTTTTCTGTTCAGCCGGAGAAGATGGTTTTCTTAGCTTTTCAGTTTCTCCTTTAAAAATTTCCCCGTATAGGAAGCCTCGCAGGCCGCCACTTCTTCCGGCGTGCCTTGACAGACGACATGTCCGCCAGCTTCTCCCCCTTCCGGGCCGATGTCGATCACGTGGTCGGCGCATTTGATGACGTCCATGTTGTGCTCGATGATAAGGATGGTGTGTCCCCGCTCCAGCAGCGAATTGAAGGCTTTGAGCAAGGTTTTTATGTCGTGGAAATGGAGTCCGGTGGTCGGTTCGTCGAAAATGAAGAGGGTGGGTTCCGATTTTTCTTCCCCCAGGTAATAGGCCAGCTTCACGCGTTGGTTTTCGCCCCCCGACAAGGTGGATGACGACTGCCCGAGCTTCACATATCCTAAGCCTACATCTTGCAGCGGTTGAAGCCGTTTCACTATTTTTTTTTCGATAGAGCCTTTCCCTTGCGAGAAAAATTCAATGGCTTGGTTGATGGTCATTTCCAACACATCAAAGATGCTTGCTCCCCGATAAAGAACATCCAGCACATCGTCCTTGAATCGTCGGCCGTGGCACGATTCGCATTCCAAGGTGATGTCTGCCATGAACTGCATTTCCACCGTGATCGTACCTTCCCCTTTGCATTCCTCGCAACGGCCACCTTCCACATTGAATGAAAAATAAGCAGGCGTGAAACGCATTTGTTTGGACAGGGGCTGTTCTGAAAAGAGTTTCCGGATTTCATCGTAAGCTTTCATGTAAGTCACTGGATTCGAACGGGAAGAACGACCGATCGGATTCTGGTCCACCGATTCCACTCCCTTGATGAGGTGCAGGTCTCCGCCGAGGTGATTGAACTGCACAAGTTGTTCGCTACTTCCGTTGTAGTGCCTTTGCAAGGCGTTCACAAGCACGTCGCGCACGAGCGACGATTTCCCGGAGCCGCTCACGCCTGTCACCACGGTCATCACACCGAGAGGAAAACGGACGTTGAGGTTTTTCAGGTTGTTTTGCCTCGCACCCAGAATTTCGATATAGTTGTTCCATTTTCGGCGGAAAGTGGGAGTTTCTATTTGGTCTTCGCCGTTGAGGTAGCGGACGGTGTGGCTGTTTGTCCCCTTTTCAAGTCCCGAAATATCTCCTTGGTAAACTACCTCGCCGCCCAATCGCCCAGCGTTGGGGCCAATGTCGATGATGTAGTCGGCAGCACGGATAATTTCTTCGTCGTGCTCCACCACCACCACCGTGTTTCCCAAGGCTTGCAATTCGCGCAGCACATCGATCAGCAAGTCGGTATCCCGTGAATGAAGGCCTATGCTGGGTTCGTCCAGGATGTAGAGCGAGCCCACCAAGCTGCTTCCGAGGGAGGTCGCCAAGTTGATACGCTGGCTTTCGCCTCCCGAAAGGGTGTTTGAGAGCCGGTTCAGGGTCAAATAGCCCAAGCCTACCTGCACCAAAAAGCGGATTCGGCTGTGTATTTCGGTGAGCAAACGTTTCGAAACGGCAGTGTCTGTTTCATCAAGTTGAAGCTCGTTGAAGAATTGCTGCAATTCGGTGACCGGCATCAGCACGAGGTCGGCAATCGACTTCCCGCCAATTCTCACATACAGTGCCTGCGGCTTCAGGCGTGATCCGCGGCAGTCGGGGCACACGGTTTTCCCCTTGTAGCGAGCCAGCATCACCCGGTATTGGATTTTGTACTGGTTTTCTTCCAGCATCTTGAAAAAATCGTTGATGCCTTCCACTCCCGGTGCGCCTTTCCAAAGCACATCTTTTTCTTTGTCGGTCAATTCAAAATAAGGACGGTGTATCGGGAAATTATGTTTTGCCGCAGCGTGTATGAATTGGTTTTTCCACTCCGACATTTTTTCACCTCGCCAGCAGACAACGGCCTCTTCATACACCGAAAGGCTTTTGTTGGGAACCACCAAGTTTTCGTCAATGCCAACAACCCTGCCAAAGCCCTCACACTTGGGGCAAGCGCCTACCGGGCTGTTAAAACTGAACATCAAGTCTGTTGGTTCTTCAAACTCCATGCCGTCTGCCTCAAATTTTTTGGAATAGGAGAATTCTTCCGTTCCTGTTTCGGTATAAAACCGTAGGATGCACAGCCCGTCTCCTTCGTAAAAAGCTGTTTCGGTAGATTGCGACAGGCGGCTGATGGATGCGTTGTCTTTGTCGGCACTCAAGCGGTCGATCACCAAAAGTGTCTTTTCTGCGTCCACGCTGGTTTTCGAGGATATCAGTTCGTCAATTCGAACCATTTCTCCATCCACTTCCACACGCGAGAAGCCTTCCTTTTGGAGAATCTCCAATTGTTCCCGGATGGTTCTTCCTTCTCTCAACAAGATTTTAGTCAGCACCACGAAACGTGTACCCTCGGGATAGCTCAGCATTTGGTGCACGATGTCGCTCACCTGGTGCTTTTTCACAGGTTGGCCCGACACCGGAGAAATGGTTTTCCCGATTCGGGCAAACAGCAACCGGAGGTATTCATAAATTTCGGTGGAAGTTCCCACTGTGGAACGTGGATTCCGGGAATTCACCTTCTGCTCGATGGCGATGGCGGGCGGAATTCCTTTGATGTAGTCGGCTTCGGGCTTGTTCATCCGTCCCAAGAATTGCCGTGCATACGACGAAAGGCTTTCCACATAGCGGCGTTGACCTTCTGCATAGAGGGTGTCGAAAGCTAAGGAAGACTTTCCAGAGCCGGAAAGGCCGGTGATGACGATGAATTTGTTCCGGGGTATTTCCACATCAATGTTTTTGAGATTGTTGACGCGGGCTCCCTTGATGAATATGCTGTTTTTATGAGCCATTTTTTGCTTCGGTTTTGAACCGACAAAGGTAGGCTTTTTAGGCTGAAAATACAATTGTCCCTTTTGGGTATTCGAGTCCATCCAAGCGTTTCAAGTCGGTGAACGTATTTTCTTTTTGGCGTTCTTTGCGTATTTTCCTTTTACCCTGAATGGCCGAGTCTCTGAATACCTCGTTCTTTCGATCACTTGGTACATCTTTTCACCACAGAGAAAAAGGATAAAATGAGTTTTTTATTTTTTTTCGTTACAATTTTCTCTGCGCGCTTTGCGTGTTTCTCCTTTGTGACTGTGTGCGAAATGAAAATTTATACAGTGCAAATTATAAAGATATGGCTTCGCTTGGGAAAAACACGGCAGGGGACTTTCACAAGCACCCTGCCGCACATATAATTTAATGTTAAATCAACTTGGTAGAATCCTGTATCTCTACAGTACTATTTCTTTACCATTATAGAAATCTAAAATCTTTGCTCTGAAAATGTAGTCGTACTTGGCTTGCAGCAAATCTGATTGGCTGCTGATTAGCTTCGTTTGCGACTCGTTGTATTCAAATACGGTGGCTTTACCCACGGCGTATTTGTCTTTCATGTAGCTGAATGCCACTTCAGCAGCCGTTACGGCTTTTTGAGTGGATTCGTATTTTGCCTGGGCACCCACGGCGTTGTAATACGCTTGCTGAATGTCCTTATAGAGGGACAGCTTTACGCTCTCCAATGCTAACTGGCTGTTGAGTATCTCGTTGCGGGCTGTGCGGACGCTGTTGCGGGTGGCAAAACGGTTGAAGATGGGAATGCTCAGGTTCAATGAAATACTTTCTCCCCGTCTGTTTTTCAATTGCTGTCCAAAACTTTCGTCCGATGTGCTGTAATACCCTGTTCCAATGCCCAACGACAGGCTCAGCTGAGGGTAGTAGGCGGATTGAGCGATCTTGAGGTTTTTTTCAGTGTACTTCACGTTGTATTCAGCTTGCTTCACTACGGGCTTTATGGCAATCGCATTTGCGAAGATGTTGTGTGGCGGCTGGATGCTTGCCGTGTTTTCGGAAACCACGTCTTTTATTTCAGGGATTGCAATATCGAAACCTTCAGGACTTTGGATGTTCAAGACCTGGGTTAGATCCAAGATACTTGTATTTAGGCTATTGGCGGCAGTGACCACATTCTTTTGGTTGGTGGCGTGTTGCGATATCATGTCAAAAAGCTGCGATTCGGGCACTTTTCCTGCGTCTTTCAGCTCTTGCGTGCGTTGTATTTGCAAGGCGGAAAGCTTTTCTTGCTCTTTGTAAACGCGCAATATTTCCTGCTTGAAAAGCACGTCCAAGTAATATACCGCTACATTCAAGGCCAAGTCATCCTTTGCTTTGGCCAAGCCTGCGAGGGCATATTGCAGGTTCAATTCCTGTGCTTTGATCTCGTTGCTGGTTCTGAATCCGTTGAATAGCGAAACGGTTGATCCGAGCGAGATCGAGGAGTTGGAAGAACTTGTGTTTTTATACGTCGTACTGTAAGTGCCATCAGAGTTTACCGTTTGGATGTTTGCCAAGCCAAAATTGAAATTCTGGCCCACGCTTGCACTGAGGTCCGGCAACCGGCTATTTTTTGCCGTGTTGAGGCTGATTTCTGCATTCTTTCGCTTTATCTCCTGTTGCTGGATGTCGATGTTGTGTGACACGGCATAATCGATGCACTCGCGCAAAGTCCATTGTTTTTGGGCAAAAGATGCCGATAGAAACAGGAGCAGGCAGCCGGTTATAATTGTTTTCTTCATAATCATATACGGTTCATTGATTACTGTTTCTTGGATTTGTCATCTGTTTTCTTCTCGGTCTTGTCGATGGCCAGGCCACGGATCTTTTCGCTTTTCTTCAAGCCCGATTTCACTTCGATGCTGATGCCGTTCGACAAGCCGGTGGTGACAGCCCGTTTCTCGAACGTTTGTTCTGGTGTTGCCGTTTTCAGCACGTAAACATAAGGCTTGTTGTTTTCAAATATGACGCAGCTTTCGGGAACGGTGAGCACATCGCTTGCCTGTTCCACTACGATCTCGGCATTGGCACTGTATCCAGCGCGGATTTTCACCGAGTTGGGTACTTTGGCCGCACCCTTGATTTCGAAGAGGATGGCACCGTTTTCTTCTGTTCCCTTCGGAGCGATGTATTCGAGGGTGGCGTCGAATTTGAGGTTGTTCAATGCACCTACCGACAGTTTCATGGGCATGTCAGTGTGGATGCGTCCAACTTCCGTTTCGTCGATTTTCCCCACAAACAATAGGTCGCCCATGTTGGCCACCGAGGCGATGGTGGTGCCGTCGTTGAAGGTGTTTGCCTGTATCACCGAGTTTCCCACTTTCACAGGAATGTCGAGAATCGTACCGGTGATGGTGGAGCGGATTTGCGTGTTGCTGTATTGCGCCGTCTTCTTCGAGATACCTGTTTTCACGATGTCGAGGTTGTCTTTCGAAGTCTCTAATTCTTCCTTTGCCTTGCGTAAGGATGTTTCAGAGGCATCCATGTCTTCTTTGGAGATCACTCCTTTCGAAAAAAGCTGCTTCTGTCGGTCGTATTCGCTTTTCACTTGGTTGAGGCTGATGTTGGCCACAGTCACCCTTGATTCGGCCGAATTGAGCTGTGAGATGTCTGGTACCACTTTCACTTTGGCAATCACCTCGCCTGCTGTGATGTAGTCGCCCGCCTCCTTGGTGAGTTCGGTGATGATGCCCGAAATCTGGGGCTTGATAAGTATTTCATCCCGTGGAGAAACTTTTCCTGTTGCCACGATTGAATTTTCTATAGTACCAGTTTTGACCGTTTCAATTTGGTAAACAATTTTTTCCGGCTGCGATTTTTTCCACAAAAAGTAGAATGTGGCAATCAGGATAAGCCCCAATATCACCAATGCAAAGATTTTGAAAAACTTTTTCATGTTGTTGACTATTCGTAAATTCGTTAATCTGTTAATTCATTCATTTAGTAATTTATCGGCTCATCGTTTATTCGTCCCGTATGGCATCGATGGCCTTCACCTTCAAGGCACGTGTTGCTGGCAGCAATCCGGCCACAATACCCGACAGCACCAGGATGACAATGGCCCATACGGCGGTAGTGAACGAAACGAAGGGCGGTACAAACAGCGGTATCTTCATAGATCCACCAGTCATCGCATTGTCAATCAGTTGGAGGAGGCCAATTCCGAAGAGGAATCCCCCGAGGCCGGCTAAGGATGTCAGTACAAAACTCTCGCTGACTATTTGCTTCACGATGGTCATCGGTTTCGCCCCAAGGGCCCTGCGCACGCCTATTTCCCGGGTTCGTTCTTTCACGGTCACCATCATGATGTTGCTGATGCCGATGATTCCCGAAAGAAGTGCACCCAAGCCCACGAAGAAGGCGATGAAATCGACTCCGGCAAAGAGGTAGGTGAACATCTTCACCATCTCTTCGATGTTGAATCCGCCAACAGCCTTGTCGTCTTTTGGCGAAATTTTATGCGCCGCTTTTAGGATGGTTTTCACCTCGTCTTCCACTTGCGAGGCTGGTATTCCTGGCTTGGACGTGCACGCCAGGAAGTGGATCTTGTCCCCTTGGTTGAATGCTTTTTGCATTGTCGAGAAAGGCAGGAACACCATTTCGTTGATCGATCCGCCGATCTGGATATTAGAAACCGTGAAGATCACGCCCACCACCTGGAAATAGATACCGTTCACCCGGAGGTTTTGCCCGATAGGATTTTCTCCCTCGGTGAACAGTGTTTTGGCCACCTCTTCCCCGATGACGCACACCTTGCGGTTGGCCTGGATGTCCAGCTCGTTGATGATTCGTCCCGATTCGATGTGCGGACGTTCCATCAGGAAGTTAGCCGGATACACCCCTTTTACGGTGTAGGAAGCAGCCTTGTGCTTGTTCACCACGTTTTTGCTGCCAGATCCGGCAAACAACATCGGGGAGATGTATTCCACCGATTTGGCTTTTTCGCGGATGAGTTCCATGTCGCGGTTGTTCATGTCCCAATGCCTGCCTTTCTTGAAGCCTTGGTAGGGTTCGCTGGTCATGTCTGTCCAGAAAAAGCAGGTGTTCGGCGAAAAACCGTCCACGATTTTGGCCATGCCTCCTTTGAAAGAATTGCTAACGCCAATCAGCACCACCAGCATGAAGATTCCCCAGAAAATACCGAATCCGGTGAGGAAGCTCCTCAGCTTGTTGCGGCTGATGGTTGACCATATTTCTTGCCAATAATCTAAATCGAACATATTGTTGTTTATTCGTAAAAATCGTAAAACTGTTAAT
>MKRS01000508.1 GCA_001897035.1 Bacteroidales bacterium 45-6 | reverse complement strand
TCTGCTGCGTTCATCTTGAGAATATCGTCCAACTGTTGCCGAAATTTGTCGGCCACCGAGATTTGCCCCATCACCGCCGAACGCATCTGATAGGCTGCCGCCATGGCATCCTCCTCGTTAGGCAATTTTTTCGACTCGATCAATTCCCTAAACGAATCAACAAGCCTCAAGGCCGGTAGCCATTCGAAAGAACGCTTCAAGCTCGCGGCACAATAATGGGGCTTTTCCTCGGCAATCATCTCCTGTATCTTTTGAGGGAGGGCAATCAAGGCCGAAAAAGCGGAAATATCCTCGTTGGAACTCACCGCCTTGGCCTCGATCCGCGAATGCAGCACAATCCCGTCCAGCGAAGTGCAGCGGCTCAATGCCACATACACCTGCCCAGCCGCAAAAGCCTGTCCGGCATCGATCACCACCCGATCGAAAGTCAACCCCTGGCTTTTATGGATGGTGATGGCCCAAGCCAGCCGCAAAGGATATTGGCTGAAGGAACCGATCTCTTGCTCCTCAATTTCGTTCGACTCGTTCATCGAATAGCGGATATTCCGCCAAGTTTCGGATTCCACCTCCATTTCCTCGCCATCTTCAAAACGCACATAGATGCCTTCAGGCTTCAGGTATGTGACTTCCGCCAGCTTGCCGTTGTAATAACGCTTTTTGTCGGTCGAATCGTTTTTCACAAACATCACTTGCGCACCCACCTTGAGCCGCAAGTTCATTTCGGTAGGCAATGAACTGTCGGAAAACTCGCCTTTCACCGAGCCTTTGAACACCGCTGTTTTGCCTGATAGCTTCGCCAATTCGTCTTCGTTGATGCGGTCGGCCCGGTAATTGTGGGTGGACAGCACCACATATTTATTATCACGAGTCAATTGGAAATTAGGCTGGTAGCGTTTGTTCAGGTACTGAAAGTCATCCGCAGAAGCCGCATTCACCCGGATTCGGTTGAGAATGTCCACAAACGATTGTTCCGTCTGGCGGTAAACTTTAGTCAATTCCACACACACGGGAAGGTTGTTTTTCAGCACTTGGGCATCAAAGAAAAAGGGAGATGCGTAATGCGGTTTCAACTTTTCCCACTCGTCGTTGTGCACCACGGGCGGCAACTGAAACAAGTCTCCGATAAAAAGCACCTGCACTCCTCCGAAAGGGCGTGAATTGCCCCGGAAGCGTTTCAAGGTGACATCTATCGCATCCAGCGTGTCAGCCCGGAGCATACTCACCTCGTCGATAACCAGCAATTCCAGCTCACGAAACATTTCCACTTTCGATTTTCGAACGCGAAAATGATAATCAAGCTTGCGCCGCCCCTCAAAGTCGGGGACAAAAGCCTCGAATGGCAACTGGAACAACGAGTGCAAAGTGACTCCGCCGGCATTGATGGCCGCGACGCCCGTAGGGGCTGCCACAACCAGCTGCTTGCGGGTGTGCTTGCGGATGTAGTGCAGAAAAGTGGTTTTCCCAGTCCCGGCCTTTCCCGTGAGGAAAATATTCTGGGAGGTGAACATCACCAAATCGGCGGCCAAGCGGAAAGTATCGTTGGGTGAAGTGGGCATAATCTCAGAAGTTACATATTATTGGAAACCAAATGTAAGGCAAAATACGGAGAATAGCAAGAAACATTTGCTCCTGGCAAAACCACAAGGCGAACCCGGGGGCTATTGGGATGAATGCTCAGACTATGCAGATACAATGTATATTTTATTGATAATTTGCTAAAGCGATGCGAAAAATTAAGCTACAAAACAATATATTTGCACAAACAAATTTAACATTCACATATCCTCGCTCTGCATGAAGACTACTTTCCCCAAACTCATCATCTTATTGACTATCATAGCGTCCACAACAGCCGTCCCCAGCTATTCTCAAAACTTTTCTGGAAAAATTGTCGGCCAAGCAGACAACCAACCAGTGGTGGGAGCCACCATCCTGATCCGGGAAACCAAACAAGGCGTGGCTTGCAACGAAAGCGGCGAATTTCAAGCAAAATTACAGCCCGGGGCTTATCATGTGGACTATCGTTGCCTGGGCTACGAAACACTCTCCGAAACAGTGAATATCTCCAGAGAAGAAAAGGTATATCGCAAAATTCAATTGAAAGCCAAGGACTTCAATCTGAAAGAAGTGGTGGTATCGAACAAGGAGGATCCCGCTTACGAAATCATGCGCAAGACCATAGCCAAAGCCCCCTTCTACCAAAAAATAGTGAAGGAATACGAGGCCGAATGCTACATCAAAGGCAACATGGAACTCACCAAGGTGAACAAGATGCTGGACAAACTCAGCGGAAACGACGACGGGGTGAAAGCCTCCGAATACAAGGACAAACTGTTTGTGCAGGAGTCTTTCAGCACCATCAAGTTCACGGCACCCGACCGTTATGAACAAACCGTGAAAGCCTTCAAAAGCAGCATTCCCGACAACAAAAGCCCCAAAGAAACAATGGGAGTGGTCATCGGCTCCCTCTATTTGCCTCGTTTTTTGGGGTGCATCTCGCCCCTCCATCCAAAAGCGTTCGGCTATTACAAATTCCGCTACGAAGGCTTCACGGACGAAAATGGAGATAACGTGAACAAAATAAAGGTTATTCCCAAGCTCAAAGATCCGGAACTGTTCTCCGGATACATCTATATCGCCGACAACAGTTGGGACATCCGCAACGCCGACCTCACCTCATCGGTGTATGGCATCGACCAGCATTTTGTGATTACCTACGGAAAATTGAGCGAGGCGGTTTATTTGCCAACGGCCTTCACCAACTACCTGACAGCGAATATACTTGGCTACGGAGGTAACTTCAGCTATCATTCTTCCATCAAATACACCCATTTGATGGTGAATGATTCGATCCGCAACGAAATAAAGCCATTGCCAACCAAAAGAAAGAAGAATCTCAATCTGAGCCTTCTCTCCGACAGGTACAAGCGAACGGCAGATACCTTGGCCACCAAACGCGATTCTGCCTATTGGAAAGACATCCGCAACGTACCCCTGAGCCAAAAAGAGATAGAAAGCTTTGCAAAAAAAGATTCGGTACAATCGCATTTGGATTCGCTCCGCAAGAAAAAGACAGATGCCAAATTTGAAAGTTCTGATATTATCATGGGTGGACAAATCGGCGGCGACTCCACAAAATGGACGTTCAATTACGGCGGAGTGATTGGTGCACTGCGCGATTACAACTTTGTGGACGGCTTTGAACTTGGACAAAAGCTGTCGGTGACGAGAAAATTAGGGAAGCAGAACAAGCTCCTGGTTGCACCCGACATCTATTACACCACCGCCCGAAAATCGTTGGCTTGGAAAACGGACATCGCTCTTTCCTATGCTCCCATGTGCATTGGCATGTTAGCTGTTTCGTTTGGAGATGTGGCCACCGACTTCAACCCCGAAGGGCCAACCCGGTTGAACAATGCTTACACTTCGTTCATTTACCAAAAAAACACAGTGATGTTCTACCGCAAGAAATATGCGGAAATAGGCAATCAGATCGACATGGCCAATGGATTGAAACTCTCCACAGGCTTGGCCTTTGCAAGAAGGTCTCCTCTCGAGAACAACACGACTTTTGCCCTGTTCAAACGGGAGAAAAACGTCACCGAGAACCTCCAAAGCCCCGAATTTTCCGATTTGGCCGCATATTCAATTGGCTTAGAATACACTCCCGAATATTATTACACAGTATCCAACGGACGAAAGGAATACCAGCATTCCCGTTTTCCAACGCTCAAGCTCCGTTATGCCGAAGGATTTTCATCCATCTGGAGCCACAACGCACACTTTCGCAAATTGGATGCCTACCTCACTCACCAAGTGCAGACAAGCCTGTTCAGCAGCATCCGCTACGAACTCAACGGAGGTGCATTCTTAGGGAACACCGACTGGATGAATTTTGCTGACTACAAGTTTTTCGACACATCGGGCGACTTCTGGCTCACGCAGAAAAGCCCCTTCACCACCTTCATGCTCCTCGATCCATACACTTCCGCCACGAACGACTACTGGTTTTCCAGCAAGATCGGCTACCGGAGCAAGTACATCGTACTCAAACATTTGCCCTTCATGCAAGGCAAGCTTTTCAACGAATCGCTGCAACTGAAATACCTCTACACCCCCAACCGGAAGAATTACGTGGAAGCGGGCTATTATGTGGATTTTTTCAAGCTGATGAACATCGGGGTGAGCATCTCTTTCGACAAGATGAAGTACGATTCGTGGGGCATCCGGATAGCCGTTCCGCTCAACCTCAAGAATGGAAAGATAGAGGTACGGTAACGGAAATCTGGCGAACTTCTTTTCAGGAGATACAAGATATTGGCTTTGAAGGAAGCGAATATGGGGAGTTTATTATCTTATTGAATCCTAACCTTGCCTGTCTGGAACAATCAGAGAAAGTCTAAAGGACTTCTGATTTGCGATTTCGACACATCCGTAATGTGCGTATAAATTTTGGTAGTTTTAATTGAATTATGCCCCAGCAATTGTTGGATATATCTTATATCCGTTCCATTTTCAAGAAGATGAGTTGCAAAGCTATGCCGTAAAATGTGAGGAGTCACCGGCTTCTGGATGCCAGCTCTATGGGCTGCAGCTTTCACTATCATTTGGACGCTTTTATCTGAATACCGGCCTCCGCCCTGTCCTTCAATAAGATATTTCCGAGGCTTGAATTCTTTCACATAAGCGCGAAGTTCCGCCAAAAGCGATGGGGAAAGCATAACCATCCGATCCTTGCTTCCTTTCGAATGGTTGATACGTATCAGCATATTTTCCGAATCAACGTCCGTTAATTCAAGGAAAATCAACTCATGCAAACGCAAACCGCACCCATAAAGCAATTTAACGATGCAACGGTGTTTCAGGTTATCCACATATCGATCAACCTTTTCACCTCCCCTAAAGTCAGGTATTTAGGCAAAGAATGTGTCTTTTGAGTCGGATACAGGTGCTTTATATTCAATTTTCGGTCAAGCACCGCACTATAAAACTTGTCAATAGAAGCCACAATCATACGCTGATAGGAGATGCTTACATTGTGCTTCTTTATTTTCCAGAAAACGTACTTCTCAATGGCATCTTCCCCCAATTCATTGGGATGTGAAAACCTTTTTTCCGCTATTTGAAGAAAACTCCTAACCGCACTCTTATAATTTTGAATCGAACTTGAGCTATATCGTTGAAGAATCAGTTTGCGTTCAAAGTCTCCTATCAGTCTATCAATGTCCATGTCATTTGATATTAGAGAATTACAAATATAATAGAACATTCGCAAATGCAAAAACAGCGGGAAAGATATTTTCAATTTATATAACTATAAACCAGTATATTACAGAAAAAAATTATAAAACGCACAAATTAGTTTACGAATGTTATAAGTTTTATATTTACGAATGTTGTATATTTACTTCGTAAATTATACGTTGGTGGCAATTTTGCCTGACACTCCCTAACAATCAAAACTTACAGAAATGAAAAAAATATTTTTACTTTCAATTTTATTATTTCAAATGACTTTTGTTTTTGGACAAACACCAATTGCTGAAGATGAAACAGTTATTCAATACAGCACAAATTGGGGAAGCTGGATTACTGCACCAAACAACAGCAACATTTTATTTTGTGCAAGATTAAAATGGTACGACAAAAAAACAAAACTATATGCTTGGGATGTTAAGTGGAAAGTTACAAGAATGCCAATAGCGTTTGAATGGAAAATTACAAACCAAGTTTTTACAGGTGCTTCTGACACACCAGAAGAAAATGACGGCTATTACACCAGTTCAATTTATGACATTAAAGACAATACAAATTCAATGAATAGTAGTGGTTTTGCTATTTACAGCACCTCAAAAACAACTTTGTATTATCAAGTAAGAAATGTTTGTTATGAATTTGAAGAAAGAAACCCAAATTGTGAACAGACTAAATTAACTACTTCCACTAACCAAACTAACAATTCATCTACTAATCCCAAAGTAAATGATACGTATTCAAAAGGTGTTCCAAAAGAATACACAGGTAATATGTCTCTAAATTTTGACTTTAAAACTCTCTTTAAATACTTGACAGATGAAACAACACGTGAACAGGTAAAGCAGTTATTTTTAAACTCGGGGTTTAAGTTATGTGAAAATTGTTTTCAAGGTAGTGACTATGTTACTTTAGCAAAAAACAACGAAAGTTTTACTGTCCGAGTAAAAAAAGAGTATAGTGGAGGCAAAAGAATATCAATACAAATCCCCAAAGTTTGCCCTAATTTAATTTCATTATTTCAAAGTTGGATAAATACATCTGAATTAGTGCCGTTTAAGAAAAAAACATTTGGCTTGCATTATATTTATGAAAACAAGTATGATCTTTGGACAAGTAATGATAACAACTCAAATGATGTTGATTGGACTTGGGTAAGTTTATCAACTTGGGATGTGAAAGATTTTCAAAAAGAAAATGGGTTAATCCAAGACGAAAAAAAAGATATCCCAATTAAAAATAACAGTACACATCAGTCACAAATTAATAAGCAAAATATACATACTTCAAAAGATAATTCATTAAGCGAAATTAAAAAATATGTTCATAAGGCAGATTGGAGTATAGAAGCAACCAAAATAAAGGAGATATTTACAAAAGCAGGATACAAATATCAAACATTCATAGAAGATGAATTTGATGGGAATATCTATAAGTTTGACAAAATAAAAGTTAACGTTTTTGAAGATGGAGTGAATATTGGTTTTCATATTGATTTTATAACCAAAGATGAGCTTCTAAAATTTAAAAAAGCAAATGAAAATGATTTTCAAGGAATGGAAATTCTAGAATTTGATGCACAAACTTTTCGAATATTATACTCTTATAAAAAATAAAACTGCCACCAACAAGGTATTGCCAAAAGCGGGGCTGAAGTAATTCTATTGAACATTTGTGCTAAAACAAACATTAGTAATTCTAATCAACTTCAGTGCTAAAAATCCCCGCCTTCGGCAATACCCAGACGTTAGCCACCAGCTTAGGACAACATACATCTTCAAACAAAAAAATAAAAAATCATGGGACTAAAAATTATTTTTACGGAAATTCCAAATTTTCATTTTTTGGAGAAAAGCGAAAATGTTGGTATAATTCAAGAAATTCTAAACGAACTTGGATACGACATTGGAAGAAGTGGCGTTGATAAGATTTTTGGTAATGACACAAAAAAAGCATTAGAGCAATTTATAAAAGAGGGCACAATCAAAAAAGACGGATTAATTGGACCAAAGACTCTTTACGCTCTTTCTGACAAAGCTCAAATCCAAGCAGATGGCTATGTACCACTTTCATGGGAAAAATTGCATCAG
>MKRS01000507.1 GCA_001897035.1 Bacteroidales bacterium 45-6 | reverse complement strand
CAGCAAATTCATCCGCCTCTATTTCAAAAATCCTCATGCGCTCGCTCCCGGCAGGGATGTTGGGGCGATGAAAGGTAAGCATCAGCTTTCCTTCAAATGTTTTAAACAACATACCGTGTCCGCCATGTTCTTCAAATAACGGGTCAGGTTGTTGCTTCCAGGGTCCCCTGATTTTTCCGGTAGCCGATTCTGCAATACCAATGGCATACTTACCATTTTTAAAACTCGACCATATCATCAGCAATTTACCGGCTTTGGTACGATACAAAAAACACCCGTCGGTAACATATGTGGTTGCACCATCTTTATGAACATTTCCTGTAGACCATGGCGCAGCGGAGGCGTTAAATAAGGTTAATGATTCTCCTGCAGCATGAGACAAGTCCGGCGCAAGCTGCACCAGCTCCATGGTACCATCTTCTATTTGTACCCACTCGTGGCAATATACCATATAAGGAACACCATTTTCTTCCCACAGGGTACCATCAAGCGCCATCCTGTCCATTGGGGTATGAGGTTCCTTGTTTTTAAATGGCAAGAAAGGTCCATCAATATTTTTTGATTGAAAAATTTGAGTACCCCCTGAATAAGTATTTAGGAAAATCCGCTCTTTGTTTCTTCCATTCAATAACCGAGTTCATAGTAGCAAACAAATAATATTTTCCCTTGTAATAATGTACCTCCGGTGCCCATATCGGGCCGGTGATCCAATTATCTGCCGGCGTAGTAAAAACAGTGTATGGGCCGCGCCAGGTTTTTAAATCCCTGCTTTTGTAAGCAACTACTCCGCTAACCTGTTTTCCATCTTTACCAGTACTCATCGAAGTTTTATACAGGTAATAGGTTTTTGTTGGCGCGTCTGCCAGGATATAAGGGTCGCGAACGTAGAGATCTTTGATATCAACATCTGATACTTTTTCCTGTGCAGGCAACGCATTAAAAGTAAATATAAAGATCAACCGACCTATAATTCCAATCATTTGTTTCATTACAATTCCTGCCTTTTGGTTTAAAAATTTAAATATAGTGGTTTTAAAAAACTTCGTATTTGATTATATTTAAATCAACAATTTTAGCTTCGATCAGTAATCAGCTTGTGTAGAGCACCAATCTTTTAGTATAAAATAATCGCCATGGAAACAAAAATCACTTATGCACATTTTGCTCCTGAGCTGCATATTCCTAATGGAACAATCAATATAGATTTTTATATCCGCTTAGGAGCAACAGAACATTTTTGCTTTCGTAATGATGATGGTAGTATTCATGTGGCAGAGTTAGAAATAGGCGGCGCCATTTTTCATATACACGAAATCATGCCCCGGCTTA
>MKRS01000506.1 GCA_001897035.1 Bacteroidales bacterium 45-6 | reverse complement strand
AAGTTCGAGTATCCATCCTGCCACGTGGTCGAGGAAGTAGCGGTCGTGTGTGACGCAGATCACCGTTCCTTTGTATTGCTGCAGGTGTTGTTCCAGCCAGTCGATCGACTCGGCATCCAAGTGGTTGGTAGGTTCGTCCAGAAGCAACACGTCCGGTTCTTGCAGAAGCAGGCGGCATAGTGCCACGCGGCGTCTTTCTCCCCCCGAAAGGTGTTCCACCGATTCGTCACCGTCCGGGCAACGGAGAGCATCCATTGCACGTTCGAGTTTGTTGTCGAGGTTCCAAGCGTCCACGGCGTCGATTTTGTCTTGAAGTTCGGCTTGCCGGGCGAATAGCTTGTCCATCTTGTCGGCATCCTCGTAATATTCTGGCAGGCCGAATTTTTCGTTTATTGCTTCGTATTCTGTCAGCAAGTCAATAATCGGTTGCACCCCTTCCTGCACAATTTCCTTCACGGTTTTCGAGGGGTCAAGCTTTGGGTCTTGCTCGAGATAGCCAACCGAGAAGGTCTTGTCGGATACCACTTCCCCCAGAAATTCCTTGTCGATTCCGGCAATGATTTTCATCAGGGTGGATTTTCCCGAACCGTTGAGACCAATGATCCCGATTTTTGCTCCGTAGAAAAATGAAAGATAGATGTTTTTCAGAATTTGCTTTTGCGGGGGTATGATTTTGCTTACCCCGATCATCGAAAAAATAATTTTTTTGTCGTCTGCCATAGGATGTTTGTAAAATAGATGAATCTTCTCCACAAATGTAAAGAATATTTTTTGAATGCCCTTCTTTTGGGTGCTTCAGGTTTGTAAATTGGGAGGTGATAAATTGTTTTCCAAACAGTGGAAAATCTAACATTCCGATTGTTGTATGGCTTGTTGTTATGGAAATTTGTTCTTGTTGCGGTGAAAAGCCTTCGCGGTGATAAAATTGCGTATGTAAATTCATAATAAATAATAGTTTGGCTATGAAAAAATGCCATTTTTAAGGCGATTTATTCCTCCACTCAGAAAGTAATTTTGTACATTAGCAGTATCAATGTAAAAGGGTTGTTTTTTAATGGTAATTATAGAAAAAGGAAAATAGTTTGATGTATTATTTATCAAATACGTCGATATATATTGTTAACTATCTTACTTCAATTTACCATCTTATGAAAAAGCTGCTTGTTCTTTTCACGATGCTGGTCTTGCCCCTATTGTCATGGGGTAGCGAGGCCGACCTAAAAGTGCCTGAAGGCATAAAGCATGAAGGTATCCTGTATTGGGGCTTTCTGATAACGCTACTCGGCTTGTTGTTCGGATTCTACCATTTTTTGAAAATCAAGAAGATTCCAGCCCACAAGGCGATGTTGGAGATTTCGGATGTCATCTACAAGACCTGTTCGGCCTACCTGAGGCAACAAGGGAAATTCCTTGCTATCTTATTTTTGTTTATTGGATCTGCTGTTGCCGGTTATTTTGGTTTCCTGGCAAAGGATCATAACGGTGAAAGCTTGTTCGGGATTGGTGGCGTGCTTTTGATCCTCACCTGGACAGTGGTCGGTATTCTCGGCTCCTATTCAGTTGCCGCCTTCGGTATCCGGATGAATACGTTGGCCAATGCGCGCATGGCTTTTGCTTCGCTCAAGAGAAAACCCCTCGACTTGCTGAATATTCCGCTAAATGCAGGGATGAGCATCGGGGTGGTGCTTATTTGTGTCGAATTGATCCTGATGCTGGTCATCTTGTTGCTCATGCCCGGACATTTGGCCGGGGCATGTTTCATCGGCTTTGCCATCGGGGAATCGCTTGGAGCATCTGCCTTGCGCATTGCCGGGGGGATTTTTACTAAAATTGCTGATATTGGTTCCGACCTGATGAAGGTCGTTTTCAAGATAGGGGAAGACGATCCCCGCAATCCGGGCGTTATCGCGGACTGTACGGGCGACAATGCCGGCGACAGCGTTGGCCCGACAGCCGACGGATTTGAAACGTATGGAGTGACGGGCGTTGCGCTGATCTCGTTTATCCTTCTGGCGGTGGGTGTGGTTGGCAACAGTGCATTGACTGCCGAACTGCAAATCGAGTTGCTGACCTGGATCTTTGTGATGCGTATCCTGATGATTATCACCTCAGTTGTGTCGTTTTGGATCAATGGAATTATTAGCAAGGCTAAGTATGGCGACAGCGACGACTTGGACTTCGAGCAACCCCTGACCAACTTGGTGTGGATCACTTCCCTGCTTTCCATTGGGGTGACATTCTGCGCAAGCTATGTGCTGATTCCCAACCTGAACGGGAATACCGACATGTGGTGGATCCTTTCTGCTATCATCAGTTGCGGGACGATTGGAGGAGCTGTGATTCCTGAATTCACGAAGTTGTTTACTTCGCCCAAATCAGCCCATGTGAACGAGGTGGTGAATGCCGGAAAAGAAGGCGGCGCATCGCTGGTGATTCTCTCGGGTTTTGTGGCTGGCAACTTCAGCGCATTCTGGATGGGCTTGGTGTTTTTCTTCCTGATGTTTGTGGCCTACCTTTTCAGCACGATGGGCTTGGATCTTATCATGGTCTATCCTTCCATATTTGCTTTCGGGTTGGTTGCTTTCGGGTTGCTGGGCATGGGGCCGGTGACGATTGCGGTGGACAGCTACGGCCCGGTGACCGACAATGCGCAGTCGGTGTATGAGCTGTCGCTGATTGAAGAAATTCCCGATGTTGCTGGTGAAATCGAAAAGGATTTTGGGTTCAAGCCCGATTTTGAGAAGTCGAAATATTATCTCGAAGCTAACGACGGTGCGGGAAACACCTTCAAGGCCACGGCCAAACCGGTCTTGATCGGAACGGCGGTGGTGGGTGCCACGACCATGATTTTTTCACTCATACTGATGATTCAAAAGACGCTTCGCGTGAGGCCGGAGGATATTCTCAACTTGTTGAATCCTTATACCATCCTCGGGTTCATCCTTGGAGGAGCGGTGGTTTACTGGTTCACGGGTGCTTCCGCGCAAGCCGTCACCACGGGTGCTTTCCGCGCTGTCGAGTACATCAAGCAGCACATCAACCTTGACCCCAATTCGCCTAAAAAGGCAGACGAAAAGTCTTCCACCGAAGTGGTGAAGATTTGCACGCAATATGCCCAGAAGGGGATGTTCAATATTTTTATCTCCGTATTTTTCTTTGCCTTGGCATTTGCTTGCCTTTCCTCTCCTTCGGGGATCGGGGGCATTCACGCCGTGGCCTTGTTTATCAGTTACCTGATTGCGATTGCCGTGTTCGGCTTGTTCCAAGCTGTTTTCATGGCCAATGCCGGAGGTGCTTGGGACAATGCAAAGAAGGTGGTGGAAGTGGATTTGAAGGCTAAAGGCACCGAACTCCACGATGCGATGGTGGTGGGCGACACGGTGGGCGACCCGTTTAAGGACACTTCGTCCGTGGCATTGAATCCCATCATCAAGTTCACGACACTGTTCGGACTCTTGGCTATGGAAATTGCCATCAGCGAGAACTTCCGGGGGTCTGCACCCTATTTTGGAGTGGTGTTCTTGGTGATCGCACTTGTTTTTGTGTGGCGGTCGTTCTATAAGATGCGTATTGAGAAATAGTTGATACTACCGTTTTTTTTTGAAAAAGCTGTTCCGGGTAAGTTTTCGGAGCAGCTTTTTCCTTTGAGGTGTATTTTTGATGACGATACGCCCCGCTGTTTTATATTTTTCTATCTTTTTGGACTATCTACGCTTATTCTTGCTTTCGTTTGTATATCTTTGCCATCGAATATTTAATCAAAACGATATGCTGTTTGAACGAAAACCTCTATCAGAACTGTTGCACGAAGCAAATCACAGCGGAGAACATACTTTAAAGAAATCTCTTGGCTCATGGGGATTGATCGCTTTGGGCATCGGGGCCATCATTGGTGCGGGATTGTTTTCCATCACGGGAATGGCTGCCGCCAATTATGCGGGCCCGGCCATCGTGATTTCTTTCATCATTGCTGCTTTGGGGTGCGGATTCGCAGGCCTCTGCTATGCGGAATTCGCCTCCATGATTCCTGTTGCGGGCAGTGCCTACACCTATTCCTATGCCACGATGGGCGAATTTGTCGCTTGGATCATCGGCTGGGACTTGGTGCTCGAATATGCAGTGGGTGCGGCAACGGTTGCTTCCAGTTGGTCGGGCTATCTGAAGGCTTTGTTTTCTGTTTTCGGGGTAGCCTTGCCTCCCGAATTGACCATGACACCGTTTGACACAGCCATGGTTGGAGGTCAGGTGGTATACGGAATGATAAACCTTCCTGCCGTGTTTATCGTGACTGTCACATCGTTGATCTTGATTAAAGGGACGAGCGAGTCTTCGTTTTTCAACGGGATCATCGTCCTTCTCAAAGTAGCTATCGTATTGACATTCATCGTTGTTGGTTTCAAATATGTGCGTCCGGAAAACCTTGTGCCTTTCATCCCCGAAAATACGGGCGAATTCGGTAGCTTCGGTTGGTCGGGGGTTGTTCGTGCTGCTGCGGTCGTATTTTTTGCTTACATCGGGTTTGATGCGGTGAGCACGGCAGCTCAGGAAACGAAAAACCCGAAGAAATCGATGCCGATCGGGATTTTAGGTTCCCTGCTGATCTGCACGGTGCTGTATGTGATTTTTGCTTATGTGATGACCGGGGTGGTCAAATACACCGCCTTTGCTTCGGGCGATGCAGGAAGCCACTTGGCGCCTGTGGCCACTGCCATTCAAAACATGGGCCAGATGGGTGCCAACGGCGTGGTGACACCCGCTTATCCCTGGCTCAATACTTTCATCATTGTCGCCATCCTGCTTGGATACGCTTCTGTGATCCTTGTGCTGCTGATGGGGCAGAGTCGGGTGTTCTATTCGATGAGTAAAGACGGGCTGATCCCCAAAACATTCTCGAAAGTGCATTCCAAGTTCAAAACTCCTTTCAAGTCAAACCTTTTCTTTTTGGTGCTCGTGAGTGTCTTTTCGGCCTTCGTGCCGGGAAGAGTGGTGGGCGAAATGACAAGCATAGGAACCTTGTTTGCATTTATCTTGGTCTGCATCGGCGTTATGGTGATGCGCAAGACAATGCCCAATGCGCCGCGTGCCTTTAAAACGCCGCTTGTGCCGCTCGTGCCAATTCTCGGAATAGGCGTATGTTTCTTCATGATGGTGTTTCTTCCGTTCGATACATGGATCCGTCTGATTGTGTGGATGATTGTCGGATTAGATATTTATTTGCTTTACAGCGTGAAACATAGTTATCTCACCAGTAAGCAATCGGACACCTTGCCGCAAGCCAACCGCTGGGTTGGACTGAGTGGAATCGTTTTATCCGTTGTTTTGATAATTGTGGCTTTGCTCCACCATTTCTATTTCAAAGCAGACGATAAGCCATTGTTTTATTTTTCACTCATTTTTGCTGCTGTTCACATTGCATTTTTCGGATATAGAAAATATGTGATGAAGGGTAGGAGTCTGAAGGGCTAAGTCTTTATTGCATTCGTATAACTTAAAGGTTGCCTGAGAATGAATCTTCAAAGGCAACCTTTTTTTCTGTTTGCATTTTTGTTAAATCGCACTCGCCCATTATAAATATTGGCATGAATGGCGCTGGAAGCTTGTTTGTGGGGATACTCTCAATACGAAATGAACGAACTTCTCTGAAGATTTTGATTACTCTTGAGGTTCACTCGATCTTGTCGTCAGGATTCTGAAAAAGTCCTATCAAGAGTCTGTTTCCTTTGTTATCGACCTTCATTCCCCCGTATTTTGCCTTCTGGTATTTTGCACTTTTTCCTTCTTGAAAAAAGTACGATTCGGCATCGATATGCACCCGCCAGTTTTCGGATCTTGTGTATTCGATAGCATAGCGGCCATCTGGCACGGGCGACAGCGTTTCCTGAAACCTTACCCGGGTGGCACGTTGTTTGAGTCGAGTTTTCCATATTCCTTTCGCTATCTTTACAAGGCCATGAAGATATAAAAAAAGCAAATCCATCTGCCATTCCACATGCAACAATTTATTTCTAAATAAATGCAACAATAAATTGCCGTATTCTTTTGATGCGAAGCATAGCATTTAGCTATTAGCTGATAGATGTTAGAAAGAGCTAATGGCTAAAAGCTAACAGCTATTGGCTATCAGCTCACACATTTCACGACAACAAATCATTCTTATTGCTTAAGAAATATCAGCCGATTAAATTGTTTACACAAAACGTCGTGTTATTGTGTCTTAACGCTTAGAATTTTTATACGACTATGAATAATTTGCATTACTTATCAGAATTATATATTTAACTTTGCGAAAAAGCTATTTTTCCCATCCGTAAACCTTGATACGATGAAGCATTCAAAGAGAATCGTCCTTGCCACTTGTTTTTGGTTAGTTGCCCTGTTTTGCATTTATGCCCAAAGCGACCCGCTCCAATGGGTGCTCGCCCATTACACCAAAAAGGAATACATGATCCCGATGCGGGATGGAGTGAAGCTCTTCACAGCCGTCTATTCTCCCAAAGATACCACCCAGAATCACCCGATACTTATCAACCGGACTCCGTATTCCAGCGGGCCGTATGGAGAGGCTGCCGGAATGCCGGATGCCTTGTCCGAAAACCTGTTTCCCTATTCCCAACGGGGATATATTTTTGTCTTCCAGGATGTGCGCGGACGTTTTATGAGCGAAGGGCAATACGAGAATATCCGCCCTTTCCTTGCCCACAAAAAAGGAATGGAGATAGACGAAGCCAGCGATTCGTATGACACTGCCGATTGGCTGGTCAAGAATTTGAGCCACAACAACGGCCGGATCGGGGTGTATGGCATTTCTTATCCTGGGTTTTATGCCTTGATGGCGGGCGCAGCCAACCATCCCGCTATCAAAGCCGTGAGTCCGCAAGCTCCTGTTTTCAACTGGTTTATAGGAGATGATTTTCACCATAACGGGGCATTTTTCCTGAAAGATGCCTTCAGCTTCATGGACACTTTCGACCAGATACGAAAAAAACAGACCACCGAATGGGCGCAATCGACCGTCAATTATACGGGCAACGATTACGATTTCTTTAAAAATAAATCGCTGAAACAACTGACCGACACTTATTTTAAAGACACCCGGCCTTTTTGGAGCGACATGATGCGGCATCCTGATTACGACGATTGGTGGAAAGCCCGGTCGGCGGCAAATGCCTGCCGGGATTTGAAACCGGCGGTACTGGTTGTCGGAGGGTTGTTTGATGCCGAAGACTGCTACGGTGCTTGGAATGCCTACAAGGAAATCCGCAGGCAAAGCCCTGCTGCCAACTGCCGGATTGTGTTTGGTCCTTGGTTTCACGGAGGGTGGGACAGGAGCTTGGGCGACAGCCTGGGCCAGGTGCGTTTTGAAAGCAACACGGCCGATTGGTTCCGCAATA
>MKRS01000505.1 GCA_001897035.1 Bacteroidales bacterium 45-6 | reverse complement strand
ATCTAAAAGAATAAAAAGCAGCAGCCGGTTCCAGTTTGGTCCCAAATTCGATAACGCTCCGCTGTTGGACTGGGATCTGTCTCCAACGACGTATAAAGCTTATCCTGATAATTACAATTCTCTTTTCAGGAACTCTGTTACCAGCAGCACGACTGCTGCTATATCCGGAGCTAATGAAAAATCGAATATGCGGCTGTCCTACACCAATAGAAATTACAATGGGATTTTCGATAATTTTTATCAGAAGAACAACACTGTCAGCTTTAATGGAAGCACAAAAGTTTCCAGGTTCGCCACATTTGAAGTGATTGCAAATCTCTATGATATCAAAACTAAAAACAGGTATCCCAATATTGGCCGTTTGATCTCGAATGGTATAAACAGGGATGGCGATTTCGATAAATTCAGGAGTTTTTACAAAGATGAATTCGGGCAAAAAAGAGAGCTTGATCCTTATTATTTCCCTTATGTATTTAGTGGTGCCGGAGATGGATTTTTTAATATGCTCTGGAACCAGTATGAAAACAGCAATATAGACGACAAGTTACATATAGTAGGTTCTGCAAAGGTGGATCTCACCTTTACAAACTGGTTGTCAGCTACCATAAAGGCTGGTATGGACTTTACAGATTGGGATTACGAAACAAAGAATAAAGTTACCCGCTTATTTCCTACTGTAGCCGGAGGAAAATATGCTTACAGGTCTGAAAAATACAGGATAAAGAACTATAGTGCGTTCCTGAATTTTAATAAAAGTTTCTTTGATAAAAAATTAGACATTTTCGCTTTTGGCGGTCCGATCTATTATCAGCAGGATTATAATTCTATAAATGCCCAGACTGTAGGCGGTCTGCAATTTGATGGCTGGTACTCTTTGGATGCAGGTTTAACTCAAAGTGGTAGTTTCGGTGAAAGCAGGGGCGCAACCAGAAGCAGCCAGATACTTACCAGTATCCTGGGGAATGCTTCCATAGGCTGGGATAATACATGGTATCTCGAAATATCTGCCCGCCAGGACTGGACCTCAACCCTGCCTGCTTCAACATATTCCTATTTCTATCCCGGAGTTTCATTAGCTTATGATTTCAGTAATAACCTGCATATCCCCAAGCTGAGCTACGGTAAATTACGCCTTGCATGGGCTGATGTTGGAAGTGGCGCCCCGTCGGCCTACTGGGCATATCCTTCTTATGGTTTAGGATTGGTGCCGGGCACAGGTGCAATAACGATCTCTTCTCCTGCTGATGCATATCAGCCAGATATAAGACCGGCAAGAAAGAGAGAAGTTGAAGTAGGATTTGATACAAAATGGTTTAAAAGTAATCCCCTCGAT
>MKRS01000504.1 GCA_001897035.1 Bacteroidales bacterium 45-6 | reverse complement strand
AAAAAGAAGTTGCATTTCTGTAAATGTTATAAATATTATTTTTATATAACAATTAACATAGTTGGTTTAACTTATTTATTGACAATAAGTCAGTTGGAATATATAGTTTTACAAATCGAAAAATAATCATCCTATTTATGAGCATTCGAGCCCGCATAATGAGAATTTCCCCCTTGATTGTGATGTTAGTAGTCAGCGATACCGCTTATTCTCAGATGGTTCAGTCCGAACTCAAGAAAGACCTTTGGAAGACGATCAAGCCTTATGGCGAAAAGAAGGATATGCCCATGAGTTTTTCTTCTCCGTTGCTCAACCCGGTGCCGGCCCTTTCTACTCCAACCGCGCATGATGTGATGTATTATTATAACAAGATGAAGACCAATGTGGTGCTGGAAGACTTTTACGAGCAATATCGTATCACCCATGTGGTTGATCCTCATTTATATACGTACAGCGGGGATGAACCGTTGACCAAAATCAAGGCAGGATACTTGGAGACGGTCTTCATGGGAGGCCATTTCCAACAGGTTTCACCTCCCGGAAACACCGTCGGCTCCGGGTCAGGTTTCACCATCGATATCAGCGGAGGCGGACGCAAGCATGTTTCCGAAAAAACGAAAAAAATACTCAAGGAAGTATATGACCGGGAAGTGGAGGAGTGATGTCTGCGCCACTTCCCGTTTTTCCATACCTCATTTTTTATACTTCATATTCGCTGGTTTCATCTTCTATTGCTTTCTGGTATTCCGTTGGTGTTGTGTTGAACACCGTCTTGAAGCATGTCGCAAAGTAGCGGGGGTCGGTGAATCCAACGGAATAGGCCACGTCCGATATGTTTCGGGATTTGTCTTTCAGCATCTGGCAAGCATGTTTCAGGCGGATGTTCCGGATGTATTCGTTAGGAGGCAATCCGGTCATGGTCTTTATCTTGCGGTATAGCGACGATTTGGACATGTTCATCTGCTTGGCAAACACATCGATGTCGAAGCTGGTGTCGCCCAGGTGATCTTCGATCACCCGGATGGTGTTGTTCAGGAACTGCTCGTCTTGCGACTGGTAGTCGAAGGTGGAGATATTGATGTTGACGTTTGACTTGAATTCCGCCTGTTTTGTCCGCCTGTTTGCCTGGAAATTGTTCAACCGGGCGTGCACCACCTTGATGTCGAAAGGTTTCGAGATGTATCCGTCCGCCCCGGCATTGTAGCATTCCACACGGTCTTCCACAGTGTTTTTAGCAGTAATCAGCAACACCGAAATGTGCGAGGTCTCGATGTCCCCTTTGATGCGTCTGCAAAGTTCGAGGCCATCCATTTGCGGCATCATCACGTCGCTGATAACGATGTCGATGTCGTTGTTTTTGATGATATCGAGTGCCAAAAGCCCGTTTGTAGCCGTGAGTACGTGGTATTGCCTTTGCATGATGCTTTTGATGGTGTAGAGGATATCCTCGTTGTCCTCAACAATCAGGAGGCTGATTTTCTCTTCGATAGGGGTAAGATCCTCTTCTTCGACCACCTTTATTACTTCATTTATGATCTCGTCCGGTGTTTCGGATTTTTCGATGGCTTTCTCCAATTCGTTCTTGTTGTAAGCCGAAATGCTTAGGGGAATGGTGACGTGGAAGCTTGTACCAACATTTATCTCGCTTTGTACCGATATTTTGCCATGATGCAGCTCCACCAAGTCGCGTGTTAGCGAAAGGCCGATGCCATTTGTTTGCCCCGCTTCGATGTTTTTATTGTTGTAGAATCGGACAAATATGTTCTCCAATTCTTCTTTGTCTATTCCCATTCCGGTGTCGCTGATGGTGATGGATGCGTGGTGTTCCCCTGCTTCTGTAAAAGCATTCACCAAGACCGAAATTTCTTTGTTTGCCTGAGTGTATTTCACGGCATTCGACAGCAAGTTGAACACAATTTTGTCCACCTTGTCCGCATCAAAAAAGCCTTGTATGTGGGCTGGATCGGCATGGAAGTTGAAATGTATTTTCTTGTTGTTTATGATTGGCAAGAAATGGTTTTGGCAAATGTCGTGGATGAATGTGGCGAGATCGCCTTTTCCGACATTGAGCCTCATGTTGCCACTTTCCATTTTTCGGAAGTCGAGCACCTGCTGCAAAAGCCTTCTTAGACGGTCGATATTGGTGCGTACAACTTCAAACTGGGGGATTTTCTTCATCAGGAGATCTTCCGTGTCGTCGATCAGGCAGCCGATGATGGTCAAGGGGGTGAGCAGGTCGTGCGAAATGTTGGTGAAATACCTCAGCTTGGTTTGGGTCAATTCCTCCGATTTTTCCTTGTCTATTTGTGCTATTTTCAACTGATGCTGCAAGTGTATCCTTTTTCTGACAAACACGAACACGGTGTAGAGTATGCTGGTTATCGTCAGGAAGTAGATCAGGTATGCCCACCAGGTTTCGTAGAATGCAGGTTCCTTGTAGATGACGAAGGTCGTTGTCGCTGTGCTCCATATTCGGTTTTCGTCAGTCGCCTTCACGTGGAAAACGTGTTTCCCTTTTGATAGCTGGTTGTAAGTGGCAAATTGCCGGGTGGTGTATATCCAATTGTCGTCCATGCCATCCATCTTGTAGGCATACACGATTTTTCCGGGATAAGAATAGTCGAGCGTGGAGAAGTCTATTTCAATATTCTTGTCTCCTGGATCGAGGTGAAGCGATTGTGAAACCGTTTTGAACCTGCTGTCATTCTGGAGGTTGAGCAGCGATTGCCCCTGCACTTTGATGTCGGTAATCAGGGTTCTGATGGCATTGTTCTGCGATTTTTTGAAAGTGGGGGAAGAAAATTTGCAGATACCGTTGTTTCCGCCAAAATAGACGTTGTTTGTTTCTGAATCCACAAAATAGGAGCCGCCCAGAAATGAATTCACCACCAAGTCGTCATCGTTGGAGTAGTCGCGGGATGCCCCCGAGAACTGGTTGTAAACCACCACCCGCTTGTTGGTGGAGATCCACAAGTTGTTCCGGTTGTCGCAGGCCATGTCCAGAATGGCTTCTCCATTGAGGTTGCACCTGCTGGTGTAGTCTTGGAAGGTCTTGGTCTTCCCCTCTATGCGCACCACTGTCCCGTCTTTCGAACCAAGCCATATATTGCCCGCAAAATCGGCCGATAGAGAAACAATGTTATCCCTCAGCAACCGATTCTGCACCTTGCTGAAGTTTCGGATTTTGTATCTATGCAGATCAACATGGATGTTTGTCTCAATCAGGTAAATTCCTTTGCTTCCACTACTTATCCAAATGTTTCCGTCGTTGTCTTCGGTCATGTTGGTGATGTCCGCTATATTGTCTGAAAAGAGGCGGACTTTCTCCGTGTTGAATGGCTGCACGAACAGGCATCTGTCGGTGGCTATCCAAATGTTGTCCTTTTGATCTTCGAATATTTTTCGGATCTGGCCTGAATAGAGTTTCGAGAAAACAGCATTTAGGTCGATTTTGCGTTCAAGTTTTCGGCTGTTTTTTTCGAATACATATACGACGGCATTGTCCATCGAACCCACCCAGATTTTATTGTTTGCCAATTGTTGTATGGTGGTCACATTCGAAAGATCGGCGATCGATTTCAATTCGGGGACTTGCTGGTATGTTGTCACCTTGTTCTTGGTCAAGTCATAAAAGCAAAGCCCGGTGCGGTTTTGATTGAGCCAGAACACATTGTTGTCGTCTTTGAATATGGTGGTTATATTGGGTATTAGGTGCAGGCTTTTTTTGAAATCGTCCAAGTTCAGGTTCATGACGTCCGATTTGTCCATGTTGATGGAGAACGCCCCTTCACTGAAAGCCGCCACCCACAAGTTCCCTTTTCGATCTTTCATCAATTCGCTAAAAATATTATTCGAACCGGTGAACAAAGATGAAACATCGATTTGCTGTACCGATCTTCCTGGATCGCTCTTGAGGGCATAAATTCCGGAAAGCGACATGACCCAGATGTACTGCGAGGAATTGTCTTGGATGATGCTGAAAAACGTGTTCTCTTCTTCTTGCTTTCCGTATTTATAGATAGGGCATTTCAGGTACATCATTGTTTGGTTGTTGTTGGGGTAAAGCTGATAGACGCCATCGCCCCAAGTACACACCCAGTACTGGTTGTCCTTGTCCTGGAAAATCCGGAAAGGGTTGTTCTTTGCCCCCACCGGAGGAAATTTTGTCACATTCCCATTTTTTGCATAGCGGTATAGTCCATTCGACCATAATGAGATCCAAACATCTCCGGAATGATCCTCGTAGATTTGGTTTACGCCGGCATAGGGTATTTTTTCTCCAGAAATGCTTTTGTAACTTTTGGTTTTGGGATCGTATTTATAGATGGCGCTTTCTGTAGCAATCCAGACACATCCGTCGCTGGCGCACAAGATCGACCGGATATTCATTTTATTAAAGAAAGGGGTGTTGACGCGGGTGATTTGGAATGTTTCCCTATCCAGTGTGGCGAGTCCTGACCTTGTCCCGATCCATATCCGATTTTCTTTGTCTTCGCCCAGGCTGGTGATTTCGTTGTTTGGGAGAAGCTCGGGGTTGTTGAAGTCGGATCGCAAGACGATCACCCGGTAGCCGTCGTACCGGCACAGGCCGTCCAGTGTGCCGAACCATAGAAACCCGTCCTTGTCCTGCAAGATGCGTTGCACCGAATTCGTGGGAAATTGGTTTATCACAGGAATGGGTGTTAACGAGAACCGGTTGGCCGATACAAGAAATGGACACATGAATAGCAAAAAACAGAACGAAAGATGTTTCATCTTTTCCCCTTTATCGAAAATGCGCATCGCGTTACTTGATTTTGAATAATGAATGATACGGCTAAATTAAAAATAATTCACGACAAAATTTGCGTTGATTTTCATCTTTTTAATAAGCGAAATGGATATGGCATTGACTGCTAAACCATTGCTCGCGTATTAAAATATATGTTTGGTTATATATTACACAATACTGAATAAAAAATCAACATCTCTTTTTGTTAAATTTTTGATCTTTGTTGATAATTATTAATCCGATGAAAGGCTGTTCTACATTATGAATAGAATTTGTGTTTTGTTTTCCATTTTCACCTTGCTTATTGTTACTTCTAATAAGGTCTGTGCTTTTGCCCCGAAAGCCTCTTCTTTGCCTGCAAGCAAAGACGTGTTGTCTTCCATAAAGCAGGCTAATGACTATTGGCAGACGCATAACAGTTGCAAGGCCAACGCCTTTTGGCATCATGCCGCCTATCATACAGGCAATATGGCTGCATTTGAAGTTACCAAGGACGAAAAATACAAGCAATATTCGCTCGATTGGGCGCATTACAACGAATGGAAAGGGGCAAAATCGGATAAGAAAAGTGACTGGAAATATACTTATGGGGAAACTGACGATTATGTACTGTTTGGCGACTGGCAAATTTGTTTCCAAGTATATGCCGATTTGTACCAATTGGATGCAGATCCCCAAAAAATAGCGCGTGCGCGGGAAGTACTCGAATACGAGATGAGTACGCCGAATTCCGATTACTTGTGGTGGGCCGACGGCCTCTACATGGTGATGCCTGCGATGACCAAGCTCTATAAGATAACCGGCAACGAACTCTACCTCGACAAGTTGCACGAATATTTTACTTTTGCCCGTAATCTGATGTACAATCCCGAGAGCGGTCTTTTCTTCAGAGACGCCAAATATATCTACCCCAAGCATAAAACCAAAAACGGACGCAAGGACTTTTGGGCACGTGGAAACGGATGGGTGTTTGCGGCTCTGGCCAAGGTGTTGCAGGATTTGCCTGCGAATCAAAAATACCGGCAAGATTATCTGGCAGTCTTCAAGGAGATGGCCCGCGCCATCAAGGCTTGCCAGCAGCCAGAAGGGTTTTGGGCGCGGAGCATGGTCGATTTGCAACATGCACCAGGCTATGAGACCAGCGGCACTGCCTTTTTCACCTATGGGCTTCTTTGGGGAATCAACAATGGATATTTAGACAAGCGCGAATATCTCCCGGTAGTCGAAAAAAGCTGGAATTACCTGTCGGAAAAAGCCTTGCAGCCAAACGGCCTTGTGGGCTATGTGCAGCCGATAGGCGAGAGGGCCGACCAGCATAAGGATGTTGGCCCAAATACTACTGCGGATTTTGGGGTGGGTGCATTCCTGCTCTCCGCCACAGAGATGTATAAGTATCTATCGAAATGAATTACTGGAAATTCAAGTGATGAGCAAGCAATCCATATTGAGCGGAATTCTTTTTTTCCTTCTTGTTTTTTCCGTGTCGGGGGCAAAGAAAAAGCAAGCGGTGCAATCTGATCGGGAATATTGGTCGGATCTTGCCTACCGGATAGCTGCTCCCGTGCTAAGCAACATGAGCCAGGGGCAATTGGTGCAAAACATGGAAGTGGAAGTGAGTCCCACTTGGGATGGACGGAACAAGCGTGTGGCTTATATGGAGGCTTTCGGGCGTTTGATGGCTGGAATTTCTCCTTGGCTGGCATTGCCTGACGACGAAACTCCTGAAGGAATCCGGCGTCGGCAATTGAGGGAATGGGCATTAAAAAGCTATGCCAATGCCGTGGACCCCAATAATCCCGACTATCTGCTCTGGCGAAATGAAGGCCAACCTCTGGTGGATGCGGCTTATATCGCCAACAGTTTCCTGCGGGCGCCTAAGCAATTGTGGGAGCCTTTGGATGCAGAAACCAAGAAACGATATGTGCAAGAATTCAAGCAATTGCGCCGGATAGATCCTCCCTACACCAACTGGCTGTTGTTTTCCGCCATGGTGGAGACTTTCTTGCAGTCTGTTGGTGAACAGGCCGATATTTACCGCATTCATTCGGCTATGCGCAAGATGGAGGAATGGTATGTGGGCGATGGCTGGTATTCCGATGGCGAACAGTTTGCCTTTGACTACTACAACAGCTATGTGATTCAGCCGATGTACGAGGAGGTGTTGCAAGTGTTGGTGGATCGGAAGGTGAAGCTTCACGATGTGCAGTTGGAGGAAACAGCGAAAAACTTGGAAATCGTGAAGAAGCGTATGCAGAGGTACGGTTCCATTTTGGAGCGTTTCATTTCTCCCGAAGGAAGTTTTCCTGCTTTTGGCCGCTCCATGACTTACCGCTTGGCTGTGTTCCAACCTTTGGCATTGCTGGCCTTGCAGCAAAATTTGCCGGGTGGTTTGCCCGAAGGGCAAGTTCGTGCGGCTTTAACGGCGGTGATGAAGCGAATGTTTTCCGTTCCTGGAAATTTCAATTCGGCAGGTTTCCTTTCCTTGGGTTTTGCCGGTCACCAGACCGATCTGGCCGACTGGTACAGCAACAGCGGAAGCATGTACATCACCTCGTTGGTGTTTCTGCCATTGGGTTTGCCAGCCGATCACTCTTTTTGGGCTTCTCCGGCGCAAGACTGGACGCAGAAAAG
>MKRS01000503.1 GCA_001897035.1 Bacteroidales bacterium 45-6 | reverse complement strand
TTTTCTGCCAAATTTCGCAGTATAATTTCTGATCGTTCTCGTTGTCGAACAGCCAGGGATAGCCGTAACTGTCGTCGATATTATCTCCGGTTTGTCCACCTGGAGCGTCGTGCATGTCCAAGATGACGTACAACCCGGCCTCGCGACACCAACCAATCACCCTGTCGAGCAATGCAAATCCCCGTTCCGGATCGTTGTAGCCCATGTAGTCTTCGTAGGTGAACAACTTGTAGTGGAATGGTATGCGGATAGAGTTCATCCCTGTTTTGCGGATGTAAAATATGTCGTCACGTGTGACGTAATTTTCCTGAAATTGCCTCCAGAAGACATTGACGGCGTCGGGTCCGATCATTTCCCTGAGGGCCTGGTCGATAAGCCGATACGAACTCACCTTGTCAAAAAGGAACATGTAGCCTTCAGGATTGAGCCAATTGCCCAAGTTGGTACCCTTCAGCAAGAACGGCTTTCCATCGGGAGCAATCAGTTCCTTGCCAGAGACCTTGAAGAAAGCCGGAGCCTTTTCCACTGCTTGCGCAAGAACAATGCCCGTTCCGAAAACAGCTAAGGACAAAGCGACAAGGATCGTTTTAATGCGAATCGGTTGCATACGGATTGGTTTTTAGTTTTTCCTATTATTATTTTTTGAAACTCTTTCTATGAAAAAAATCACTTCTGATAGACTCGCACGTAATCTATTTCGTAGGTAAGCGGCAAGGCTGATTCATCCACACCGTTGGCGCCGCCCCAATTGCCGCCCCATGCTAGGTTGAGCTTCAGGTAGAAGGCTGCATTGAAAGGCCAAGTGTCCTTATTTCCCTGTCCATCGTTGTTGAACGTGAAATAATTTGCGCCATCCACATAGCCTTTGATGTAGTTGGCCGTCCATTCCAGGGCGTACACATGGAAACTGCCTTCGGCGTTATCGACGAATTTGGCTGCCGTTTTCTGTGTTCCTTTGGTGTGGTTATAAGCTGTGCAATGGATGGAACTCGACACGTAATTGGGATTAAAGCCCACTTCTTCCATAATATCAATTTCCCCATCGCCCGGCCACGAAGAAAAGTTTTTCGGCATCATCCAGAATGCCGGCCAGGTGCCTTTCCCCTTCGGCAATTTCAGCCGCGCTTCAAAGTAGCCGTAAGTCCACGATTTGCTGGTATTCATGCGGATAGAATACACCGTGTTGTCTATTTTCCGGGCATAAATCTTGAGTGTTCCATTGGAAACGTATGCCAGGGTATCGGATCCGATTTTGCCTGCCACATAGTTTTCTAACTCGTTGTTGCCCCAGCCACCGCCACCGGTTTCGTAGGTCCAGCTATCGGAAGATGGGAG
>MKRS01000502.1 GCA_001897035.1 Bacteroidales bacterium 45-6 | reverse complement strand
TAAAAGATGCTGCCTCTTCGGCCATATATGGGTCCCGTGCTGCTAATGGTGTTATTCTGATCACAACAAAAACCGGCAGCAACTCCGAAGGGAAGATCACCTTCAACTATAACGGGTCTGCCGGTACCACAGCCCCCACCAGGCTTTTTGACATTATCTCCTATACTCCCGATTATATGGAGCTGGTGAACCGGATCCAGAGAAATTCAGGTGTTGCAGAGGCCTTTACTCCCGAGCGTATTGCCGAATGGACTGAAAAATCGAAAACGGATCCGGTACTTTACCCTAATACCAATTGGTATGACGTAATAATGAAACCCAATCTTTTGACAAGTCATACCATCTCTGCCCGCGGAGGTAATGAAAAACTGAATATATACAGCGCGATTGGATACCAGGATAATAACGGAGTGGTATTGAGGAGTGGTGTAAAAAGGTATAACTTCAGGAACAATCTAAGTTATAAAATAACAGACTGGCTCAAACTGGGAAATATCATAACAGGTAATTTCCAGCAAAACCCGCCTGATATCTCCAATAGTTTATTTATTGTTTATCCCAATCCCAGTATTACTCCGGTCTACAATGGCATATACGGGGTCGCTATGTCGGGGGGGCTTGATACACAGGCTGGCAATCTCCTGGAAGAGATTGATGAACAAAGAGGCGAGACTAAAAAGCAAAATTATACCGGCAAATTATATGCGGTCATTACTCCCATTGCAGGTCTGAATATTACCGGGAGCTATTTTCTGGATAAAAACATTTCTGATGCATGGGGAAGTTATATCAGCCTGCCACGAAAAAATTTCCAGACGGATGTTTTCCTGACCACAGGGTCTCCCTATGGTTCCAGCATCTACAGAAGCTTCAATAAAACAGACAGGCAGGTTGTGGATCTTTATGCAGAGTATCAAAAATCTTTCGGAAGCCATACGGTAAAGCTTCTTGCCGGTTATAACCAGGAACAATGGGATTACACGTATTTTTCCGGCTCCAAATTAGGGCTTGTCAGCAACGATCTCAACTCCCTGGATGCGGCAGCATTCCAGCCTCAAACTTCCGGCAGCGGGGAAGCGTACAGGACAAGATCTTATTTCGGAAGGATAAATTACAGTTTCGAGAATAAATATTTATTTGAGGCTAATCTTCGCGCTGACGGATCGTCGAGGTTTAGCCCTGAAAACCGATGGGGAACATTCCCTTCTTTTTCAGCCGGCTGGATAGCCTCCAAAGAAAACTTTTGGAGATCACTCAGCAGTACCATTGATTTTCTTAAGATCAGGGCCTCCTGGGGAAAGCTTGGCAATAATGGCATCGGGAATTATGCATGGCAGGAT
>MKRS01000501.1 GCA_001897035.1 Bacteroidales bacterium 45-6 | reverse complement strand
CGGTTTGGGATTGAGCGTTACGCTTGATTAAATATCAATTAGCCATTAGCCGGCAGCTTTTAGCTGCTTGCTAATGGTTTTTCATACTCTAACAAAATAGCTAATAGCTAACGGCTAATAGCTGACAGCTTTTAAAGAAAAAGTATATGGCTTTTAGAAAAGAAAACAAAGTAAAGAGTAGCTTTTCAAAGATTACAATCAGCTTGGCTTCTCCCGAAGAGATTCTTGACCAATCTCACGGTGAAGTTTTAAAGCCCGAAACAATCAACTACCGTACCTATAAGCCGGAACGCGACGGATTGTTTTGCGAACGTATCTTTGGCCCGGTAAAAGATTATGAATGTCATTGCGGGAAATATAAAAGGATTCGTTACAAAGGGATTGTCTGCGACCGATGCGGCGTGGAAGTGACCGAAAAAAAGGTTCGCCGCGAACGCACAGGACATATCCATTTGGTTGTCCCTGTGGCGCATATCTGGTATTTCCGCTCCTTGCCAAATAAGATTGGATATCTTCTCGGGATTCCAACAAAGAAATTAGACTCGATCGTCTATTACGAAAGATACGTGGTGATCCAACCGGGTATCGCCGTGGAAGAAGGAATTGCAGAAAAAGACTTGCTGACGGAAGAAGAATATCTCAATATTTTGGATACGTTGCCAAAAGAAAACCAGCTTTTGGACGATACGGATCCAAACAAGTTTATCGCCAAAATGGGGGCAGAAGCTGTTTATGACTTGCTTTGCCGTATCAATTTGGATTCTCAGGCGAACTACCTTCGTCACAAGGCAAACACTGATACTTCGCAGCAGCGTAAAAATGAAGCGTTGAAACAGTTGCAGGTGGTGGAGGCTTTCCGTGGCTCGAAGGGCAAGAACCGTCCCGAATGGATGATTGTGAAAGTGGTGCCCGTGATTCCACCCGAATTGCGCCCATTGGTTCCGTTGGATGGTGGCCGTTTTGCCACTTCCGACTTGAACGACTTGTACCGCCGCGTGATTATCCGTAACAACCGCTTGAAACGCTTGATCGAAATCAAGGCTCCGGACGTGATTTTGCGTAATGAAAAGCGCATGTTGCAGGAAGCTGTTGACTCTTTGTTCGACAATTCCCGTAAATCAAGTGCGGTTAAAACCGATGCGAATCGTCCGTTGAAATCGCTTTCCGATAGTTTGAAGGGTAAACAAGGACGTTTCCGTCAAAACTTGTTGGGTAAGCGTGTCGATTATTCAGCGCGTTCGGTAATTGTCGTTGGTCCAGAATTGAAGATGCACGAATGCGGTTTGCCTAAAAATATGGCAGCCGAACTATATAAGCCGTTTGTGATTCGCAAGCTGATCG
>MKRS01000500.1 GCA_001897035.1 Bacteroidales bacterium 45-6 | reverse complement strand
TTTCGGCAAATTCCGTCACATTTTCCGTTCCACGGATGTTCGTCTCGAAATAGTCGCGGTCGGGGTGACCGGGCGTGCGGTGCACCGCCGAAAAATTGAAGATCACATCTTCCGATGATGCTGGAAGGGCCAGTTCTATATTCTTCCGCACATCGCAATGCACAAAGACAGACCTGCCGCCGTGATTGTTTTCTACAACATCCAGGTTGTAGATGGTTGCCGCAGGATGTTGCTCGTGCAGCAGGTTTACCAAGTGGGTCCCGATGAATCCGGAACCGCCAAAAATGAGGTAGGACATGTTCTGTGTTTCTTACTTTTTGAAAATATTACCGCTCGTTTTCCAAAAAACCTTGGCAAGTAAAATATCTGCGATTATCTGCGTTTAGACAAATGATGAGGCTCTCTGCGATCCACCAGTTGTATCTGCAACTAAAATTTTCCGACTATTTACCGGAGGAGGAGGGCATCGTTTGTATTCCCTATTCGTATAGTGCAACTCATCCCTTCATTTTAGTCGCTGCGGAACAAAACCATCCGCAACCGGCATCTACAACGCAAGCCTCTTCGCTTGGATTCTTATGCTTCACGGGGATTGCCTGAGTGCGAACTTTGCTTTGTGTTGTGCGTGTTTTACGGCAAATAGTGTGAACAAGTATGATTATTGCCTATATACCGGATGTAATAAATACCGTCTTCGTGGTTGAAAAACACATACCAGGATGTATTATTGTTTTTTTTGAAGACAGAATAATACATCCCCTTACCGTACCTTTCAAAGTAAGCGGGAGCTTGTTTCTTTAAGCAGTTAGGCAGTGTGTCCCTTATTTCGTGTGCCAAATCGATGACATACTTCACCGCACTTTCTTTGTGTCCGAAATATTCTAACTTGTAGAGTATTTCTATCGTTTCATACAAATATCCTTCACTTTCAGGACTAAATACAACGCTCATTTATCAAAAAGCTTTTCAATCCTGGGGACCACCCGGTCTAATAACTGGTCAGCTGTTAAGCCGGTTCTTAAATCCTCATCAGTAATGGTGCGCTCTTTCACCACAAGATGTATCAGTTTCGAACCTCTTTTGATGACGACTTCCTCCTTTTCTGCCAAGTCGAGATATTTCTTTTGCTCGGATCTTAATTCCGTGGGACTAATAACTATCATAATAATATGTTTTCTGGTTGTGGCGTAAATGTACGAAATAATGTACATAAACGTGCAGGGTTGAACGTTTTTACTTCTTTTTTTATTTCTTCCTGAAAAGTCAGATGAATCCGGAACCGCCGAAGATGAGGTAGGACATGTTCTGTGTTTCTTACTTTTTGAAAATATTACCGCTCGTTT
>MKRS01000499.1 GCA_001897035.1 Bacteroidales bacterium 45-6 | reverse complement strand
TCGTTTCCTTGCGACCCTTGCCATATCATGGACATGTCAAGCGTTCCGCCGGATGTTTTATAAACGAGGTCTGCACTCAACCCATAGCTGAATTTCGGAATTGGATTGCCAATGTAACCTTGGTCAGCTACCCCATTTTTATCTTTGTCCACAAAGCGCACATCGCCAAGAGCCGCATTGGGTGCAAAAGCTTTGTCAGCATTCAGTTCCTCTTGGGTGCGGTAGAGGCCATTTGTGGTGTAGCCCCAGAATTCACCGATAGATCTGCCAACAGCCGTTTTGGAAATGCCGTTTCCTGCTACGATTTCGTTGTTTGCGCCGATGCTGAGAACTTTGTTTTTCACCGTGGAAATGTTTCCTGATACGGAATAATCAAACTTTCCAACCGATTTCTTGTAAGTGGCCGAAAGCTCAAGTCCTTTGTTTTCGATGCTACCTGCATTGAGTGTTGGCTTGTTGTCGCTGAATCCTGCGGTGTAGGAAATAGGCACTTGAACCAGCATGTCTGATGTCTTCTTATAATAATAATCGACAGTGAATGAAAGTTCGTTGTTCAACAACGACAAATCAAGACCTAAGTCTGTTGAATATTGACTTTCCCATTTTACACCCGGGTTGGAAGGGGTGACGGGCAAGCCTCCCGCATTCTTCGCGTTGTTCAGATAATACCAGATTCCGCTGAAGGCAACCGTGCTTTGATATTGGTAGGAATCGATGTTCGAATTTCCCAGCATACCCCAGCTTGCACGCAATTTCATATCGCTGATGGCGGGTAGTGCTTTCATGAAACTTTCTTGGGTCACCCTCCAGGCAGCCGACAAAGACGGGAAATTACCGTAACGGTTGTTCTTGCTGAATTTGGAAGAACCGTCCCGCCTGAAATTGAAGGTAAGCAAATATTTGCTGTCGTAGTTGTAATTAAGTCTTCCCAACATGGAAAACATCGACTCGTGGCCCACGGAAGAATCTACCGATTTGGAGTCGTCTTGCTGTGTGGCTCCCAAAATAAGTATGTCTTGACTTGGCATAGCCCGTGCACCGGCCGTCACACTCAAGCTTTTTGTTTCTTCGGAAGTAACCCCCACCAAGCCAGTTATGCTATGCTTGCCAATGGTTTTTTCATAAGTAAGGGTGTTTTCGTATAGAAACCTGTTTGTCTTGTAGCTTGACATTGCATAAGAGTCGGGAGTGTGGTTTTGATAAGGAATGGAATAAGCTGCTTCGTAATTTTGAACCATGTACCTGTATAAGTCAACCCCTACGTTGAATTTGTACTTAAGTCCGGGTAAAATGTCATAAGTAACCCACGCATTTCCGTTCACGGAAGTTGTTTCTCCCTTATTCCAGTTCAGGTTTGCTTGTGCGAGCGAGTTGGCGCAGTCCGTTCCATTTCCGGCCCCGGCAAATCCCGTAGAGCTGGTTGCATCATACAAAGGTAGGGTGGGTGCCCATTTCAAAGCGATCAGCAAATTCTTATCACTCCAACTACGGTTTGTTCCTTTGACAGTCATGGTCTCTCCGAATTTCAATTTGCCTTTCGTGAAATCCGAAATAAATTGAACGCCATAAGTTTTGGTTTCGTCCTTAATAAATACAGGCTTGTCCGAAGAGTAGATTCCGTTGATTCTGAAGCTCGACTTGTCTGATCCACCACTGATCGAAAGATTGTGTTTCTGGTAGAAGCCTGTCCTTTTCAAGGCATTGAACATATTGTAGCCTTCGCCGATAGATGCTGGATCCTTGTATGCGTCCAAGTAATCTGTTGCGCTTCTTTTACCTCCGTTCCACAATTCTTCGTTCACCAATTCAGCCAATTGCTGTCCGTTGAGCATGTCGATATTGTGTGATAGGTTTTTTATTCCTGCAAATCCATCGTAATCTACCTTTACGTCGCCCGAACTTCCTCGTTTGGTGGTTATCATGATTACTCCATTTCCACCACGAGCACCATAAATAGCACAGGATGCAGCATCCTTCAATATCTGGATGCTTGCGATATTGGCTTCATCGGGCACAGCCCCTCCAATCATGCCATCGACGACATAAAGAGGATCTGTGTTGTTGATAGAACCCACACCACGGATCTTGATTCTTCCATTGGTGACTTGGACACCAGGAACCGAGCTTTGTAGTCCAGCTTGTAAGCCACCTGGTACTTTGTTGAGTTCTTTGGTCGGTAGTATTGCGATTGCTGAAGAAAGGTCTGCTTTCTTTTGGGTGCCATACCCCACTACTACGATTTCTTCCAAGGCCTTGTTGTCTTCTTTCAGTACTATATTAAGGCTTGTCCGGGCCTCCTACGCTAACTGTTTGTTCGGTGTATCCAACAAACGTAAACTTTATTGTAGCATTCGATGGGACGATGATTTGGTAATTCCCGGAAAGGTCAGTGATTGTACCATTAGTTGTCCCAACTTGAGATACGTTGACACCGGGCATACCCTCTCCGGAAAGGTCTTTGACCACGCCTTTGACCGTTATGGTCTGTGAAACGGCCCACAGTGGCATAGAGAGCAGTAGAATGACAAGACTAAGCATTCTACAATAATGATTTGCTTTTTTCATAAAATCATAGGTTTAAAGTTAATTTTAGATGTTTCAATTTTCATTGATTGGTAAGTGACTGGAAATGTATGTTTTGAGGAGGCATGCGTAGTAGATGAAGCCCTCTTTTAGATTAAGTTACGTAGAGTTAAGCATGGTATTGTTTTTTGATTGTATTCCTGGTTAACGGCCTGTCTTACGGCTATCAATTTTATTAAAAAATATTTATCTAATTTATGGCTTTTTATTGTAGTATGTAGCTTTACACGTTTCTATTTGTTTTGTCATGGTTACATGACTGTGGTGTCGGTAACAATTAGGGGTATACCTGGTTACATAAATCGTAAATTTTTGTTTAAAAATGCAATCATATCGAATCTTCCTTTGATTTTAGATGGGTTTTGGAATATCTTTCTGTATAACCGAAGAGGGCCTTTATTGAGTCGGTTAATTACGAGTTGAAAAAAACTGTGCCAGGTCGAACATACCAGACTCAAGTGTTTCGACAACTTCGTTATAAACAAATAATCAGTGCTCGCAGCTTATTCTTTTTTCGACAAGAAACTATCGATAAACATGAATGTTGACGTTCTATATATACATAGCACAATGCTTTAATCGAACTCTGTTTAATTAACCTGAGTTCGATCTAAAGGATTTATGTTAATAATTTTGCGAGAATTGAAATCAGGGGTCTACAAAGATACATATCCATTATTGCTCCGACACAATTTAGTTTCGTTCGTACACTACAAATTGATCGATTGTTTATCATTGCGACAGAGAAACCGTTCAATTTTGTTTTATTCACATCGAACGACAAATAAGTAATCACCGGTTGATTCTTCTAGATTGCGCTGAAGAACGAACCGGTGATACTAAATAGTAGGAAATATGAAAGTCAATCTCTTATTTTCCAGCTAATCCATCGGCAAAGCCAGCGTATGCATGTTTGCGCGAATGGTCTTTCGTCCACAAGCCGATCGGCTCGTTTGGCCTCCACGAAGATCCTGCTGGGCTGTCGGTAATTGCCCATTGGGTGATTCCATATCGCTGGGCAGCAGGTATGATCTCGAAATAGGCTTTGATTATCTGTTTGTAGAAAGCAGCCATTTCTTTTTGTTGCTGATCGGTGAGCTCCGACACGATCAAGTTTGTGGTGCTTCCCGCAGGCCTGATACCCATATCTAATTCCGAAATCTTGATGAGTTTTCCGGTAGCTGCCAGCTTGGTGAACATTGCCCGTATTCCCTCCATCGAAGTTTGGCCGAGAGTCACGTGCATTTGCGTGCCTATTCCGTCCACTTTCTGTCCTTTGCTTTCGATGTAGCTCACATAAGCTATCAGTCCGGCGCATTTGGCTTGGTCAGCGCCTTCCAGCCCATATTCGTTGATGAACAGTTTGTCTCCAGCATTGCAATGCTGGCGCGCAATCTGGAATGCCCTCACTGCGTAGTCCTTGCCCAGGTAGTCTTGCCAGTAGAATTCGTCCTGTCCCAATGTTTTGCCGACACCGGTCTTCAGCAGCGAAGGGTCTGGCCAGTCTGACATGGGTTCGTTCACCACATCCCATGCCTTCACATACGTTTTGCAAGAGTCAACCATGCCCGAGATCCATCGGTCCAATTCGGCATCTATGATCTGCCTCTTTTCTTCGGGAGTCTTTTCCACAGTACCCGAAGTTGGATGTTGGTTGAAGAATTCCACTTTGATGTTGTCGAAGTAATAATTGGTTGCCGTCTTACCCAAGTTGAAAGCGATGGTGTTGCAAGTTGCTTGATCGCTTGAAATGGTAATTTCTTTGGTGTATGTCGCCCATTGGGATGTAGAAGTGATGGTGCCAAAGAAATCCCAAAACTTGTATGCCCCTGGTGCCGTGTGGGCTTGAGTAGAATAGGAGGCGGTAGCATCTGATTTCACATCCATGGTGAGTCTCCATTTTTCACCGGCAACCACTGCGCGAGGGAATGTTACGAACATCTGGCAGTTCCAGTCGTTGTCTCTCACCAAGGCATTTGTAATCTTCAATGCTCGTCCCCCATCTCCATTGCCTTGTCCTGTCGCTGTGAACGAAGCTTGCGCATTGCTATTGTAGGAATAGTTTGAGGCATCGCTCGTCTCAAATTTTTGTTCTGTGACAACTTCCCACCTTGGATCCCCCGCTCCGGGAACTACCGTTGGAGCGATGAGGCTGTTCAAGTATTTTGCATTTTGGTTGGCATGCCAGCACAAGGTGTGTCCAAATATAGACACTCCGGCTGTCTTTGCATTGGCAATGAATGTCTTAATGCCGTCAAGTGCCAAGGAGCCATCGTCTTGCACAACAGCTCCGTGCTTCATTTCATAGCCGGCAGTCATCTCGGCGAAGTTGGAAGAGATAAGCCGGTATTCTACGCCATTCGAATTGAAACTACTCACTGAGACACCTACGCCCAACTTGAAGTTGGGGTCGGTGGAGTTGTTAACATACGATTTCAGTACATTGTAATCGTTGAGATATTTCAACGAAGTGATGCTTGCCGGCTCGTCAACGGAGAACGATAGTTGTTCGTTGTCTGCGCATGAGACAATCGTCATCAGTGCCACTGCTCCCAACAATAACGTCTTGTATAATTTCATAATATTTGCTCTTTAGGTTAAATTATTTCTTTGCATATTCAAATGTTCCGATAGTCACCCCTCTGTTCCGGGCAACCAAAGTGTCGGAGGTATTGTATGCCACCGATTGGGTTTCGGTCTGAAGACCAGCTTTCGGATATTTGATCTCAATCTTGTAGGAGGTTTGGTAGGTGAGATAGATGCCGTCGCGGTCTTGGTTGCCCCAGCTTTTGACTTCGCCATCTTTCACAAATTTTCCTTGGCCGCTTACCACGATGTCGTAAACCTTCACCGAATCGTTCACTTGATACATGGTGGTTGGAGCCGTGACAGCGCAATTGTCTCCTGTGAAATTCAGGTTTAGTGCAAAATTCAAATCATTACCCAGTTTGTTTTTGTAATCCATGGGATATCTGATGCTGCTCAAAGACAGGCTTGTCAATTTCCACACCGCATCATTTTCAACATATTTGGAATGGCGCACAACAGCGGAATTGACACCGTCTTTCGTGATAGCATCTTTCCCGCGTCGCAGGTAGTATCCCTCCCAAGTGTTGATATACTTCACGGCATACATCACAAAGTTTTTGGGAAGAACCTCCCAGTCTACGGCATTGGTCAAAACCGGATTTGTTACCGTAGCTTTCGCTTTGCCAGTCAGGATGGTGGTGCCGTCGCTGACACCCGTCATCCGTACCGGAATCACATAGGTGGTGGTGAGGGCAGCAGGATCTGCAAAAAACGCATCGGTTAGCTGCACTTCCACACCTCCCGAAATAGAGCCTTTGGGAATGATTATTTCGTTGGCAGCCAGCTTGTAATAATTGGCAGGCATAGGCTTTATCTTTGAGCCATCTGCATAGTAAAGGTTGTCGCAAAGCGATTCGTCCACCACGATGTTGATCTTGACATCGCTATTGTTGGAATAGCCCCCCGACCAAGTGGCGTATATTTGGCACTTATGGGCGTTGTCGGGGCTTGTGTCGTAGATGTCCTCTCCCAAAGTTATCGTCCTTATCGGTGACTGATATGAGAAATACACCGTTTGCGTGTCATAATCGGGGAAACTTTGATCCTGATTTTCACACGAGGTGGTTGATAAAGCAAGGAGGCCAGCAGATAGTATTGATAATAAATTCAATCGTTTCATCTTCTTATAATATTTATCATTAATAGTTCAGGCCGATTACCAGCCCTTGTTTTGTTGAAGTTGGTTCCATTTTTGAATCTCTTCATAAGGTATGGGGCCATAATACATGTGATCTTTGTAATTTCGGGTTTCCACATCGATCGGCGTAAAAGAAAGTGACCCGTCTCCTAGCTTGTCAATTTTTACACCTTTCGCCGTTTCGTTAAGGGAAGGTACTTGCCAGCGTCGCAGATCATAGAAACGGATGTTTTCGAAGCAAAGTTCCAGGCGGCGTTCGTTGCGAATCAATTGTCGCATATCGTCTTTGTTGTTCTTAATGCTTTCGAGATAAGCGTCGCCGTTAGCAATGCCGATTCCGGCTCTTGTCCGTATGGCCTTTATCACATCATAAGCACTGTAGTTGTGCGTGCCTTTGCCCAATGGGCCGTAAGCCTCGTTGGCTGCTTCGGCGTATGCAAGGAATATTTCCGTGTATCGAATCCGCGCCGTATAGTGATATTGCGGTGTATTATAGTCGGGATTGGGGTTGCAGTCGTATCGCAACAGCTTGCGCAAGTAATAGCCTGTCCGGGTAGAATACAGGATCTCCTTGTTCAATGCGTCCGAATTCGTGCCATAAGTTCCGGTAGTAATCACCGTGTTGCTAGGGCCTTGGGTGCTACCGTTCACTAGGATGTACTTGTTTAATCGGGGATCGCGGTTGCTATATGGGTTCGTTGTAACATATCCGCTTGCCGAGTTTGAGATAGGATAACCGTTTGCAGCAGGGAAAGCATCCACCAGGTTCTGGGTAGGATTCACACGGCCTTTACCAAAGAGTGAAGGCGGGAAATTGTTCTTTTCCAGTTCGAGACCCGCCGCGTTTGCATCATTGCTTTTGTCTCCTCTCCAAATGATTTCAGGAGGAGTTACCCCTGAACCCAATGCATCAATTTCCGCCACATTTGTGTACCAGGTACCCCCGTTGACGGCCAACCCGCTCACGCCATTGATACGGTCGAGTACTTTCGCTGCGTAATTTGCAGCCTCTTCCCACGTCACGCTTGACCCCTTGTTGTATGCAGGACTGGCCCCCAACAGGGCGGCCTGGGCCCGGATTGCTTCCACGATCCGGCCTGTGATGCGTCCTCTCATAAGGTTGCCGTTCACCCGGTTGTAGTCGCTGGCATTGGTTACCCCCAATGCTTTGTACTTGG
>MKRS01000498.1 GCA_001897035.1 Bacteroidales bacterium 45-6 | reverse complement strand
AGAATGAATATGTCGACATTTTTCGAACAGAAGTCGATAACGACCCGATGCAATACCGACTTCATCGAACAAACAAGAAATTGGACAATTTCGAAATTGTACACCACCAGGATAAGTGGATTCGGGAAAATTTTGATCAAGGAAATCAGATAGAGAAATAGTATGATTGAGAAGTTTTGTTGGATCAGTAATTTGAAAATATTCATCAACATCAAAATAGCCCATCCATCGATTAAACGAACCAAAAGTTTTCAAAGCATGATTCATTGATGCACTTTGCATCATATTCCAATAATGACCTTTAAGTGGACGGTATGGCCATCGAATAATAGTTACGAGTTGTCGTTCAAGATAGGATCGGAGGAAATAATTTAAGTTATCAGTACTAAAATGATCATATAGATAGAAATGTTCAACGCCAATTAACAAATGATATTCAATCCATTCGACTAAAACTTCTGTTCTATTACATATCATTGTATAGATAGAAACATTATATCGATTACGATGATAGATTGGTACAGTTATATTTGATAATAATAAAGACGTATTTGGAAAAGATTTATCATGAATTCGAAGTGATAAATTTAATTGAGAATTACCATTGAATAATAATTTTTGTGCAAAAGATGGAAGAGGACAAAGAACAAATGGTTCTTCTGATCGTCGATCAATACTACCATGAACAGATTCGTTTGAATTCGTAAAGAAACAATAGATATCTGACCATGTCCAACTATGTCGACGACCACTAAAATAGATTGAATATTCATCTGTACTCGTCGGATGTTTGTATAAAATAAAATCTAATATTTCAACATAAGGAGAATGTAAATAAAACGTCGGAGTAATAATAGTTGGTTGAATTCCTTTAATAAATATTTGATTTTCCGTAATTGATATATTCAAAATCAAAGAATTCCTGTTGAAAGATAAGAACCCAGTGGAAAAAATAATGATTAATATAGATAGAAAAAATAAAATAAATAGAACTGTATAGTTTTTCATTTGATGAATGAACGACATAAAATTATATTATCGCGTATATAATGGTGTAAATATATTTAAACATTCCCGGTAGACATTTGTATGGGTCGTTTAAATCAAATTACCGATCGTGAATCGATAAAAAAGGAAATGAAAAGAAAATAAAAGAAAGGAAAAATCAGTCGATTGTTTTAACAAAAGAAAATGAAGTGTGTTGCGCACCAGAGACCGAAACCGAATCGAATATTCGGTAATTTGACTCGGTTCGGTTCGACTGAGTCGAACCATAAAATTTCATAGACACGTCGAATCGAATCGAGCCGAACTGAATGTATATCAGAAGCGAAGCCAACCGAA
>MKRS01000497.1 GCA_001897035.1 Bacteroidales bacterium 45-6 | reverse complement strand
TGACTGGACTCAATTTGGAATCAACCTGGTTGTCGGAGGAAGTGCCGACCGCCATGTGACAGAACGGGAAAAGATATTTTTGCCCAAATATTTGCATCAGGTTTTGAGCAAGTCGGTCATCTGCGATTCCACGGGCATTGCTCAGCCCCTTGTGATTTCGGAAAGTATATTGACTCCGAAAGTGGAGCAGCCAAAAGAATCTACGTGGGTTTCTCCCTGGGTTGTCGGGCTATTGCTACTGCTGGTTGCTGCTATTCTGTCTTATCGGCAATGGCGGTCGGGGGAGCCTTCGCTCTGCGCTAAATTATTTGACAGCTTGCTGTTTGCATTGGCAGGAGTGGCTGGCTTGGTGCTGACGTTCCTGATGTTTTTTTCGGTGCATCCTTGCATGTTTCCCAATTGGAACTATGTGTGGCTTCACCCGTTGCACTTGCTTGCAGCATGTTTATTTTATGTAAAAAGCTGTACCAAATTTATTTATTACTATCATTTTATTAACTTTGCGCTCCTTACGGTTTTTCTTTTGGCATGGAAATTGATACCACAAGAATTGGAATGGTCGTTCCTTCCGTATGTTGGCACTTTGTGGTTGCGTTGCATGATTGGCGTATTTGCGACCACGAAAAGATAATATCGAATATTTTGGCAGTACAGCATATTGTTTTGAATTTGTGAGAAAAATAATAACATCTCTCGTTGCAGTGTTAACCATCAGTTCGGTGCAGGCGCAAATAGAATCGCCTGAAACGCCGAAACTGGTGATTAGTATCACTGTGGACCAACTTCGGGGAGACTACCTCAGCTTTTTCCAAAGCAACTTTAGCGAAAAGGGGTTCAAGCGCTTGATGCGCGAAGGCCTCGTTTACCAAAACATGGTGTTCGATTTCCCGCAAGTGAATGATGTGTCGGCCTTGGCAACCATCTTCACGGGGGCAAACCCTTTCTATTCAGGCATCAGCAGCCACCGGAAATACATCCGGGAGAAGGGAGTGTTAGGCTCCACCTTTGCGGACGATTCCTATCTGGGGAACTATACGCAGGAAAAACTATCCCCCTTGGCCCTTCGCGTGTCAACCATTGGCGATGAACTGAAGAAAGCTTCACAAGGGAAATCGGATGTATATTCTTTTGCGCCGGATGCCGATCAAGCAATGATTGGTGCCGGAAAGAATGCGAATGCTGCTTTTTGGGTGGAGGACTATTCCGGAAAATGGGCCACTTCCACCTATTATAAAGACTTCCATTGGATTGTTGACCAAATCAACCGTAGCGACACATCCTACAACCGCCGGATCAACAGCCTGGCGTGGAAACCGCTTTTGCCCTTGGCTAATTACAAGGCGTTTCC
>MKRS01000496.1 GCA_001897035.1 Bacteroidales bacterium 45-6 | reverse complement strand
TCTCGGCAGATGAATTTGCTGTTCCTTTATAAACCACCTTTACCGGAAGGTTTCCAGAATCGTTCAATCCTTTGACCATTTCGTTCGAATGGGCATCTACTGCCACCACAGCGTCTCCGCCATACAAAAGTTGGGCGCCTGTGACGAACCAAACTTCATAATCTTTAAAAAAGCTCATATAATTTTTTGAATTAACAATGGATTGTTGGCAACGGGCAACTAACCACCTCGGCAACAACCTATTAGGGTGAATAATTATTTTACTTGGAATTCTGAATATTTAACCAGAAATGCAGCTATAAAACCTTGCCGGAATTGGTTCATTTCCAGATGGGCCTATTGTCCGTAATACGCATCCGGCCCGTGTTTGCGGAAAAAATGCTTCTTAATCAGTTCTTCATTCATTTTCAGGTTTGGATTCACGGCAAAAGATATGCTTGCCATCTTGGCCACTTGCTCCAACACGACAGCGTTGTGAACGGCATTGTGCGGATCTTTTCCCCACGAAAAAGGGCCATGGTTGTTCACCAAAACGCCAGGAGTGTAATCTTCATTCAGATTTGCCGAACGGAAACATTCTATAATGACATTTCCTGTTTCCAGTTCGTATTGATTTTCGATCTCTTCCTTGGTCATGTCGCGGGTGCAGGGAATATTGTCCTTGAAATAATCGGCATGTGTGGTGCCAATGCTGGGCAAATCGATTCCTGCCTGAGACCAGGCCGTGGCATAGGTCGAATGGGTGTGGACAATTCCTCCCACGTTGGGGAAAGCCTTGTAAAGAGCCAAATGGGTTGCCGTGTCGGAAGAGGGTTTCAGTTTGCCTTCCACCACATTGCCGTTGAGATCGAGCACAACCATGTCCTCGGCTTTCATCACATCGTAAGAAACACCGGAAGGCTTGATTACCACTAATTCCTTTTCACGGTCGATCCCACTCACATTGCCCCAAGTGAAAATCACTAAACCGTGTTTGACAAGATCCATATTGGCCTCAAAGACCTCTTGTTTTAATTTTTTCAACATAATAGACTATACAACTTAGGTTAATTTATTACATTGCAATGATAGTAATAAGTGTCGAAACGTACACTTTATTCCGATATGTTATAAAACACATCTTGCATTTTTTATCTAAATGCAGCAATTTTAAGAAACCAGTAAGGAATGCAGGAGGAAAATCGTGCCGGATCAAAGGGAAAAGTAATAGCCCCTCTGAAGCAACTGGTCGTATTTCTTCTTGTTGAATGTGTAGTAGAAAGCCCCTCTCTTGGACGAACTCTTATCCTTGTCTTCTTGCTTTTCAAGGATGTCCATATCCAAGATCTTTTTCCGGAAGTTTCGCTTGTCTAAAGTCGTGTTGTAAATGGCTTCGTAAAGCAATTGAAGCTGGGGTAGGGTAAATTTTTCAGGCAAAAGGTTGAATCCGATAGGGCGATTGGCCGCTTTCTTGCGCAAAATCTCCACGGCATCGGCTAAGATAACCCTGTGGTCGAAGATCAACGTATTGATTTGATTGACATTATGCCAGCGGGTATCGTGCACTTCGTAAAGGTCTTCATTGAACAATTCCATGTCGATAAGCGCATAATATGCGACAGAAATAACGCGTTCACCCGTGTCTCGGCCCACGTCACCGTAAGCTCCCACTTGTTCCAGATAAACCCCTTCTATGCCAGTGTATTCGGCCACCACACGTGTCGCCGCCTGCTCCAAATTTTCATCGGGGTGCACAAATCCTCCCATCAGTGAATCTTCGCCAATGAGCGGCTCAAACTTTCTTTTGGTAATGAGTGTGTAGAGCGTGCTCCCTTTAAATCCCAGGCACACACAATCTACCGACACGTAGAATTTTTCATAGCCTAAATAAAATGCATTCATATTCGAAAAATAACAAAGTGTCTCTCAATTATCCGGTAGTGCAATTTAGCTTCCGCATGTTGAGAGACACATTTTTTATGTTGTGATGATTAAATGATTTTACGTGAGCCGTCGCCTATAACCACGTCATAGACTTTAGGTTCATGCCCATATTTTGCTGCAAATTCAGTTTTTGCTTTTGCTATAAATGAATCGTAAAGATCTTCCTTCACCACGTTGATCGTGCAACCGCCGAAGCCTCCGCCCATGATACGGCTACCAGCCACACCAGCTTCTTCGGCTACAGTGGCAAGAAAATCGAGTTCCTCGCAGCTTACTTCATACAGCTTGCTCATACCCCAGTGGGTGCCATACATCATCTTTCCGACAGTTTCAAAATCGCCGTTGGTCATCGCTTCGCAAGCATTGCGCAAGCGTTCCGCTTCTCCAACTGCATATTCCGCGCGGTTGAAGTCAACCGGATCCACCAAGTCCTTTATCGAATTGAGCTGGTCAAAATTGGCCTGGCAAACAAACTCCACTTCAGGATACTTCTTGTTCAGCTCTTTAGCCACCCGTTCGCAAGAAAGGCGACGCTCGTTGTAAGGCGAGCCTACCAACGCGTGTTTCACAACGGAATCCAACAATACCACCTTGTATCCTTTGGGATTGAAAGGCACATATTCGTATTCCATGTTGGAGCAATCCAATTTGATGAGATGGCCAGCTTTACCGAAGATGGAAGCAAACTGGTCCATGATGCCGCAGTTGACACCCACATAGTTGTGTTCGGTCATCTGTCCCACTTTCACCAATTCCTTTTTGTCGATGCCCAAGCTGTAAATGTCATTCAAGGCATAAGCATAGGCGCTTTCAAGAGCAGCCGAAGAGGACATGCCAGCACCAAGAGGCACATCGCCCGTGAAGACAGTGTCGAAACCTCCTGTTTGACCGCCACGCTTGGCCAATTCGCGGACAACACCGAAGATGTATTTGGCCCACCCTTCGGCTGGCTTATCTTCTTCATTGAGTCCGAATTCGGAATAATCTTTCAAGTCAATGGAATACGCACGGATCTTATCTGTTCCGTTTGGTTTCAGCTCGATCAGCATCCCTTTGTCAACCGCTCCTGGAAGGACAAATCCTCCGTTGTAATCGGTGTGTTCACCAATCAAGTTGATGCGGCCAGGTGAGAAATACACGGAACCTTCTGTTCCAAATTTTTCCTTAAATGTTGAACGAACGATTTCTAAATTTTTCATACAGGTTATTTTTCTTTTGGGGAATGGGAACACGGCACAGATAAAAACAGAGGCGCAAAGTGTCACCTTTCACGCATATCCCGGCCACAAGTTCCCGAATATTTTAATTACAATTAATTGATTTATATGTAAGAAAGGGAGAAATATTGCATCCTCCCTTCCTTCGTATTTTTTAATTTACTCTACGGGAATGTCCTTGTTGACGTTTTTACATCCTACAAGCGCATACCAAAGTAGATAGGCAAGCCCTGCCACAATGACAAGGTAGCTGACATGATAGTTGGTGGCATCTGCCAGCTTATTCTGGATAAGGGGAAGAATTCCACCGCCCACAACCATCGTCATGAATATACCCGAACCTTGAGCTGTGTATTTACCCAAACCTTCTGTGGCAAGGTTGAAAATACCTCCCCACATCACCGAAGTACAAAGGCCACAAAGTACAAGGAACAACGCTCCAAGCGGCACTTGTGCCAAACCAAAACCTTCAGAACCTTTGAATACTGGCATCGATGTCTTGAGGCTAACTGGCAAAACGATGAATAGTCCCACAAAGACAAGACCCAGCACACACACTGCGATCAACTGCGCTTTGCTTGAAATTTTTCCACCGAGAAGCCCTCCGAGGAACCGTCCGACAAGCATCATGAACCAATAAGTACCTGCCACAAACCCAGCTATGGCTGCAGCTGTTTCAGGATCCAACCCGCCGCCTTTAGCTGTTTTGTCAGCAAGGAAAAAGTTTAGGGTTCCGGGGATCCCGATTTCTACCCCCACATAAACGAAGATGCCGATTGCACCGAAAACGAGGTGACGGAATTTCCATGCGCTGTGTTCGAACACAACACCAGCACCCGTCTTGGATTGTTCTGGGTCTGAGATCGGAATAAATGAAAGTATCACAAATGCAGCGGCAAACACAGCCATGGCGATGAAAAGTACGGGATTCACATCAGTAATCGCCGTGTCTTTCGTTACCTGGCCGATCAACGCACCCACAAACATCGGGGTCAAAGTGGCAGAGAGGGAGTTGAAAGTACCTCCCACTTGCAACAGCTGGTTTCCTTTCTTGCCGCCGCCGCCGAGCAGGTTCAACATTGGGTTCACAACCGTGTTGAGCATGCAGACGGAGAAGCCTGCAATAAAGGCCCCAAGCAAATAAATAAACCAGTTGGCTGGCAGACTGAACAGGATTGAACCCACTGCAACCACCCCTGACAGGTATTGCACGAACACGCCCAAAAGCCCTACCGCAATGGCCACCAAAGCCGTTTTCTTATAACCAATCTTGGTTAATAATTTACCAGCAGGAATACCCATGAAAAGATAGGCAAGGAAATTCATCATGTTTCCCATCATTCCTAAAAAGTTTGAACCTTCCAGTGCCGGTTGGTTTTTCCAAATGACACCGATAGGAGCAGCCAGATTCGTCACAAACGAAATCATGGCAAAAAGAAAGATCATGGTCACAATGGCAACCACGTTGCCACTTTGTCCGTTTTCGGATTTTGCACTCATACAGATAAAAAGTTATTAGTGATTTATTGAAAATTTATAAATGGTTTCGCTATCGAATGTCTCGCCGGGACGAAGAACCACACTCGGATATTCCGGACGGTTTACGCTGTCGGGGAAATGCTGTGTTTCGAAACACACGGCACCTCTTTCGGGATAACGCTGACCATTTTTGCCGACGAAATTCCCGGTCATCCAGTTTCCGGTGTAAAGCTGCACGCCAGGTTCGGTAGTGTATGTTTCCATCACGATGCCCGTTTTGGGAGATTCGCACACAACAGCCAAAGCCAATCCTTCGCCGCCCTTGTTCAGGACATAGTTGTGGTCGTAACCCTTCCCAAAAACCAGCTGTTGGAAATCCTCGTTGATGCGTGAGCCGATTGTATGGGGAGTAGTGAAATCCATGGGAGTTCCTTTCACCGGTTCAGGCTTGCCGTAAGGGATAGCCGTTGCATCCGTAGGCAGATACGTATCTGCAAGGATGGTCAGCGAGTGATCGCCGATGTAGGGGTCGCCAGCTCCCGACAGGTTGAAGTAGGAGTGGTTGGTCAGGTTCAGGATCGTGGTTTTGTCCGTAACGGCCTTGTAAATGATTTTCAGCGCATTGTCATCGGTTAGCTGATAGGTAATCGTGGTGGTCAGGTTGCCGGGAAATCCCTCTTCTCCGTCCACCGAAAGGTAGCTCAGCACCACCGTCTGTGCATCAGTCTGCTTGGCATCCCACACAACCGCATTGAAACCTTTCAATCCTCCGTGAAGATTGTTCGGGCCGTTGTTGATCGCAAGAGTATATTCCTTGCCCTCCAAGGTGAACTTGCCCTTGGCAATACGGTTTCCCGTTCTTCCGCACACGGCACCGAAATAAGGCTCTTCGGACGACAAATACTCTTTAATGGAATCGTGTCCTGTGACAACATCCACCCAATTTCCGTGTTTGTCCGGAACAAGCAAGGAAACGATTTTTGCGCCATAATTGGTCACAGTGACTTCACTTCCACTCTTATTAGTCAAAACAAACAAGTCTGTTTGCTTTCCGTCCACAATATCGCGGAAAGCGTCAACACTCAGTCCCGATTTTGTTTTCTGTACTTTTGATTCAGTCATTTTTCTTATTGTTAAATATAAGGCTTATGAAGATGGTTTTATTTTCAAAAAACGTGTAAATTTACCATTAATACATACTTTAGGGACTATTATTAAACATGTTTTACAACATATACCCGATCTTATTAAACACTATTGGCACAAGCCTTTCTCAAAGGCTCTTGATTTATACACCCTTTACCAAAATTGCGGCAGATCAAGGAGGATAAATACAAAAACTATTTTTCATCCTGCACCCTGCGAGCCCCGCAGCCATCAAGGATTTACCAGAGGCTAAACGGAAGAAAACGATGGGATTTGTCTGCGGGCATACCGCATAATGGGTAGAAAGCAATGCTATATTGTTAAATAATCTTTAATGAGAGAAAAATAGTATGCAAATGAAAAGCATAACTAATTTTAATCCATATATTTGTGATGCATTAGCGTTTTAACAAAGGATTCGGAACTTCTTTTCAAGTATTTGACAAGCACATTTCTCTCCTCATTTTTAACCGATTGCACGAAGCATTTTATTTTTTATTTTTAATTTACATTTTTAGAATGAACATTTTTATTGCCGGGTTGAGCTACAACATCAATGATGCTGACCTAAAAGATTTGTTTGGAGAGTATGGAGAAATTTCATCGGCCAAAGTGATTACAGACAGAGAAACAGGCCGTTCCAAAGGTTACGGTTTTGTTGAAATTGCTGACGAAACTGCTGGACAAAAAGCTATCGATGAACTTAATGGCGCTGAATACGACGGAAGAACTATTTCCGTATCAGTAGCTCGTCCACGTGCCGAAGGCACAGGCGCACCTCGCCGGTGCGCGGCTGGCCGGGATGCCGGGTCGTTTCGACGGGATGTACGTGAGCCCGATGCAGCGTGCACGCGATACCGCGGCGATCATCGGCCAAAGTTTCCCCGACCGGCATTTCGAAGTGGTGGACGACCTGGCCGAATGCGTGCCGCCCACGTGGCGCACCGATGTGATCAAGGATTATTCGCGCAAGGAACAGGCGGACTGCAAGGCGCAACTCGATCGCGACTTCGCGCGTTTCTTCAAGCCGGCGATCGGAAGCCCGCAACGTGACCTGCTGGTGTGCCACGGCGACGTGATCCGTTACCTGGTGACGCGCGCGTTGCGGGTGGACACGAAAGCGTGGCTGGAAATGTCGGTGGGCAATGCCAGCATCACCGTGGTCCGCGTGCAGCCCGACGGCCGCATGAAGGTGATCTCGGTGGGCGACGTCGGCCACATTCCGCCGAACCTGCAAAGCGGCGCCACCGGCGATCCCGATCGCAGCCTCGCGGTGCCGGCCTTGCGGTGAATGTCGCCGCGGTCGCCCGCGGCGCAATGCCGCGCGGTCAACCGGCGGCGGAGCGGCCGGCGTCCAGGTGGCTCTTGAGCAAGCTCGCGATGGTGGTCACCCCAAGGATCGAGAGGATGATGACCAGCGACAACCAGGTCGGAATTTCCGGGAGCAGGTGGATCGGTTCGCCGCCGTTGAGGAACGGCAGGTTGTTGGTGTGCATCGCCTCGATGATCAGCTTGACCCCGATGAAAGCCAGCACCACCGCGAGGCCCAGGCCAAGGTACACCAGTCGTTTCAGCAGGCCGCCGATCAGGAAGTACAGCTCGATCAGGCCGAGCAGGGCGAAGGCGTTGGCGGTGAACACGATGTAGGGCGCGTCGGTGAGCCCGTAGATCGCGGGGATCGAATCCAGCGCGAACAGGATGTCGGTCATGCCGATGGCCAGCATCACCATCATCATCGGCGTCATGTAGCGCTTGCCGTCGATGACCGT
>MKRS01000495.1 GCA_001897035.1 Bacteroidales bacterium 45-6 | reverse complement strand
CGTGAAAGGAGATGTACACGACATTGGGAAAAATATTGTGGGCATTGTGCTTGCCTGCAACAACTACGAGGTGATCGACCTTGGCGTGATGGTGCCACCCGAAGTGATTATTCAAAAAGTGAAGGAGGAAAAGCCGGACATTCTCGGTTTGAGTGGTTTGATTACCCCTTCGCTCGAAGAGATGAGTATCATGGCCACCGAAATGGAGAAAAACGGTTTCTCAATTCCGTTGATGATTGGTGGAGCTACTACATCGCGGTTGCATACGGCCATCAAAATAGACCCGAACTACAAGCGTGGGGCGGTGGTCTATGTGAAAGATGCCTCCAAAAGCCCGCAAGCTGTTGCCAGCTTGCTGAATCCAACCACGGGCAAGGATTATGCCTTGCAGGTGAGGCAGGAATATGAAGAATTGCGCCAGTCCTCCAAGAAGCAAGAGGTGGATTTGGTCTCTTACGCAAAAACAAAAGAAAAGGGATTGAAAATAGATTGGGATAATTTTACACCATACATCCCTAAAAAAATAGGACGCCGCATCTTGAGAAGCATTCCCGTGGAAGAAATTGTGCCGTTCTTAGACTGGAAATTTTTCTTCCATTCGTGGAACTTGTCGGCCAGGTATGCTTCTCTCGAAAACATCGATGACTGCCCTTCCTGCACCCACCAATGGCTGAGTTCTTTTCCTGAAAACGAACGGGAAAAAGCTGCCGAGGGAATGTCCCTCTTCCGGGATGCTCAAAAGATGTTGAACCAGCTTGCCCACAGCCGTGCGAAGTACATCAATGCCGTGTTTGGCGTGTATGAGGCCAATAGCGACAACGAAGACTTGGTGATAGACGGCATCCGTTTTCCGATGCTGCGCCAGCAGGCGACCAACGAAAAAGACTTGTATTTGTCATTGGCAGATTTTGTGGCGCCTGCAACTTCCGGCAAGAAGGACTACGTGGCGGCATTCACCGTGACGGCAGGTGCAGGGGCGGACGATTTGCTCCAATCCTATGAAAAGCAAGGAGATGAATACAAAGCCTTGCTGCTCAAGTCGGTGCTCGACCGATTGGCAGAGGCGGCGACGGAATATCTTCATGCCCGCATCCGCACCGAATTCTGGGGGTTTGCCGAGAATGAAAGTATTTCCGTAAAAGACATGTTTGCCCTCAAATACCAAGGCATTCGTCCGGCGGTAGGCTATCCATCGATCCCAGACCAGACCATCAATTTCTTGTTGAACGACGATTTGCTCCATTCTTCGGAAATTGGGGTGGCACTCACCGAAAACGGGGTGATGTATCCCAATGCTTCGGTGAGCGGGATCATTATTTCCCATCCTCAATCCAAGTATTTCACTATCGGCAAGATAGGAGAAGATCAGGTGAAGGATTACGCCTTGCGCAGGGGGCTGGACAAGCAAACGGTGAACAAGTTTTTGGCTGCAAACAGGATATAACAATATACTAATAGATCAATGTGTCTCAATATGCCGATTGAAACTGTTCGTTTATTGGCAGGTCATCACATTGGCAAATGAATGAAAATCATGAAAAGTTTTGGTAGTGACAATAATTCGGGTGTGCATCCCGCTGTGATGGATGCTGTGGTGAAAGCTAATTGTGAACATGCTGTCGGCTATGGTGCCGACCCGTGGACAAAGAGGGCAAACGAGGTGTTGAAAAGTATATTTGGGGAAGACTGCAAGATTGTGTTTGTCTTTAATGGCACCGGAGCCAATACGGTCGCCCTCCAAACTTGTGTCCAATCGTTTCACAGCATTGTCTGTTCCCACATGGGGCATATCTTTTGCGATGAATGCGGTGCTCCCACCAAGCACGCCGGAGCTGTCATCAAGGATGTGTTTGCATCCGATGGAAAGCTTACCCCGGCATTAATAGCTCCTCAGCTTCATGTCTTGGGGCAGTCCCACCATTCCCAGCCGAAAGTGATTTACATTTCGCAAGCTACCGAATTAGGCACGATTTACACCGTGGACGAAGTGAAGGCTTTGGCCGATTTTGCCCATCAGAACAACATGTATCTCCACATGGACGGGGCGCGTCTGGCGAATGCCTGCGTCACGCTTGGGGTCACGATGAAAGAGCTGACAGTGGATTGTGGAGTGGATATACTCTCGTTTGGCGGGACTAAAAACGGCATGATGATGGGGGAAGCAGTGATTGCTTTTAACCCCGATTTACGTCCCAATCTTGATTTTATTCAGAAGCAAACCACGCAGACCGCCTCCAAAATGCGCTTCCTGACTTGCCAGTTCGAACCCTATTTTGCCAACGACACGTGGCGGATCAATGCTTCCAACGCCAATGAAATGACAAAACGCTTGGAGGCCGGGCTGAGAAAATTCTCTTTTGTGACCATCAACCAGCTCGTACAGGCCAACGAGGTGTTCCTTTCCTTGCCGCGGGCGATTATCAACGAGTTGAGCAAGGATTTCTTCTTCTATGTTTTTGACGAGGAAAAAGACGAGATCCGCTTGGTGTGTTCGTGGGACACCACCGAAAAGGATGTCGATAGCTTCCTCTCGGCATTGCAACAAGCTTCCGGAAAATACTTGACAACGAAAATGGCGATGAACTGATCCGTTCATCGCAAAAAGCCCAGCGAGGAGTCTTCTTGACGGCTTCCATCGAATTGGCTACATCCAGTTTTTTCTTGATATTCTGTGTATAACTCTTGGATGGATACAATTGAATCGGATTTCACATTCAGTAGATGAGGTTTCGCAAGTTGGAAAATGTCTTGGTGGGGTGAAACATCCAATATGCTCAAAAAAAACCTGATATTTCCTTTTTGCCCTGCTCCAATACCCGAATATTGCTCAACTGTCCACATATAAATTCCTGCGGCATTTCTGATTCTTAATTCTGAAATTGTATTTACTTTCAAATTGTTAGCTATAAAGACTATTGCGGACACAGGTGTAATTTCCAGGGCGGGCATGCAAGTGAATAACCAATACACTATATCTCATCCAGATGGCAACACGAAATCTAACAATATCTATCGAGTTTGTTCCATTTTATTTTGAATGTGCTTGTCGGTTTTCTAAGCATCAAAGGCCGGATAAATTTCATGCAGCTATCCCGGTTTTCAAAACATAGTGAACAGTGTTTCCGGGTAAATTTCGGAAAAAATTCGATTTCCAGGCATTTAATTTTTCCCTGATTTCTGAGCAAGGCATAAACGAACCCGTCGTGGCCTTTGCCCCGAGTTATATTCCCAAAAGCGGGAAGAACACCTTCGGCCTGGTCCCCGAAAGCTCGACGTGGCCGTAGCCGAATTCCACAAGGACGGGAAATTTGTCGCCCGTAAATTCTATTTTCAACCGACCTGAAAATTGACGGCGCAAAAATCGTCCGCCATTACCGCTCCCGGTTCGAGATCGAGATCCTATACCGTGATGCAAAGCAACATTGCGGGCTGGCCCATTGCCAGGCTCGAAGTGAAAGCAAACTCCATTTCCATTTTAATGCCGCATTGACCGCTGTCAACCCGGCTAAACGCGGGTGGCTCAACGATCGCCGCTCAAGCAAGACCACCTTTTCTATGCCCGGATGCAAAACGATGTATATCAGTTAATTGCTGTTATGAATGTTTTTTCGAAAGTTAGGGAAAAAACCGAACACGATAAAAAATCAACAAATCATCCAGGAATTCAAATCCTACGGAACTATCGCCGCATGAACTTGATGTTTTTATAACGAACCATTGAAAGATATATTTTATTTTTTTTGGTTGATTGTGATAAAAAAGTTATACTTTTGTCTGGAATAATTACACAATAAAAAAATTACACAATAAAAAAATCAAGATGAAAAAATTAAATGTTTTAGTACTTATTAGTACTATGATAGCTCTTTTGTTATCAACAAATGTTAATGCACAGCGTAATGTTCAAGCGCAAGTTCCACCGGTAACTAATTTAAAAATTGACGAGGTAAATACAACTTCTGTAACTTTATCTTGGGGGCTTCCCTACATATATAGCATATATGAAGTGGCGGGATTTGGAATTTACAAAAATGCTGTTTGGATTATGGATGTTCCGTCAACGCTAATATGGCCTAATAATTATATATGGCGGCAGGCAATAGGTGGTTTAAGTGAAGGGACCAGTTATGTTTTTTCTGTAAAAGTTAAACCATCCAGAGCATTAGTTAATCCATACATTGAGCCCGCAACAATTATAGTAAACACCCCATTAATTAGTGTAGCAGGGCAATATTGCAATCCTTCAAACAATAGCCCTCACGCACAAGCTAACACAGGCTCGATAGGACGTGTAACCTTCAATACAATTAGCAATTTATCATCTGGTACCTGGAGCACCTATGCTGATTATTCAAGCTTAAGTACCAATGTATTTAAGGGATCTACTTATGATCTATCTGTTATAGCTATTAGCCCAACCAATGGTAAGATAGACAACCTATCTTTTGTTGCCTGGATTGACTATAATAAAAATTTTAGATTCGAGGATAACGAGGTTGTCTTAACCCGCAACTTATCTTCGGCAAATATAGCGACTGAATCTGTGAAAATACCTTCAACAGCATTAGATGGACCTACAAGAATGCGCGTGGCTGTAGCAAATATTGACAGATCTTTTGTGGGACCTTGTGAACCCTTAGCGGTAATTGTATCTGTTTCAGGAGAATTTGAAGATTATACAATTAATATCCAAACCCCCGATGTTATAGCACCAACTGTTCCTGCCAATTTAACCGCATCTAATATTACAGGCACATCATTAACACTTAATTGGGCAGCATCAACAGACAATGTAGGAGTTGCAGCTTATGATGTATATAAAGACGGGGTTTTACTAACCACAGTAAATACAAATACTGCAAGTATAACAGGTCTTACACAAAATAGTGCTTACCAGTTTTATGTGCGTGCAAAAGACGCATCGGGAAATGTTTCAGGTATAAGTAATACATTATCTGTAAAAACTTTAGATGCTCAAGCACCAACTGTACCAGCCAATTTGGTTGCATCTAATGTTTCAAGCAATTCATTAACACTTAGCTGGGTGGCATCAACAGACAATGTAGGAGTTACTGCTTATGATGTATATAAAGACGGGGTTTTACTAACCACTGTAAATACAAATGCTGCAAATATAACAGGACTTACACAAAATAGTGCTTACCTGTTTTATGTGCGTGCAAAAGATGCTGCAGGAAATGTTTCAGGTATAAGCAATACAATATCTGTAAATACAAAAACCTTGATAGACTCTCAGGCGCCGTCTGCCCCAATAGGTTTGGTAGCTTCAGGTATTGGCGCAAGATATGTAAGTCTTAATTGGAAGGCCTCTACTGATAATGTGGGTGTAATAAAATACGATATCTATAAGAATGGAAGTTACTTTATATCTACCACTACAAATAGTGCTAACATTGCGAGCCTCTATCCAAATAGCACAAACACGTTTTATGTGCGTGCAAAAGATGCAGCAGGCAATGTCTCTTTGCCAAGTAATACCATAACGGTAAAATTATCAGCTTATAAAACTACTTCTATAGACAGCAACATAAATATTCTATCTGACAGCGACATAAATATTCCATCAAAAATTGTTGCCTATCCAAATCCATTTGTCAATGATTTTGAGATTAATGCGTCAGAAGGAGCAAAAATACTTATATACGACCAAAATGGTTTGTTGAAAGAACAATATAGCGTAACCAAAGATGGTACTCCTAAAATGGGAGCAAAACTTTCCAAAGGACTTTATTTTATACAAATCAATCAAGGTACTAAAACTGAATATATAAAAGTGTTGAAAAAATAAAAAAAATCATACAATATTGAATTATTCAAAAAACTTTGACCAGTCCTAAATAACCGTTACAGGCTTATACGACAAAAATAAGTTATTTATCACACCTTAGCAAGGCTAGCCTTGCTAAGGTGTGATTTTTTGAATGTTTTAATTTTCACATTTCGCTGACTATGCATCTGCTCGGGTGTATTCATGTGGCAAGACCAATGAGGCCTTTCCGTATTATAGATATGTACGGCATCTTGAACCAATAGCTTCATTGTATTAATATCGACAGTGTAATCTTCCAAAAGAAATTCCTGTTTTAGGGCTTCATTTACCTTTTCGGCAATGGCATTGGGATATGGGTCATAGCTTTCGGTCATACTCGGGGTTATCTTTTTCTGTTTCAGTACTTTTTGATAATCATTACTGCAATACTGCTAACCTCTGTCGATTGTCCTGTCTTTATATTTCCTTTGGCTGACAGCCATTTTAAGCGCCCTTAGCGTGCCTTCTGCGGCCAATGAATTGGAAACATCATAACCCCTGATTTTCTTGGAATAAGCATCTGTTACCTAAGCAAGATAACAATTCTTGTTTCTACCTCCGATATAGGTAATGTCCGAAACTCAAACCTGTTCGGGATGGGTAAGTGCCATGTCCGCCACCAGATTCTTGTGTTTCTTGAAACGGTGCTGGTAAAGAGCTTCTCCGAAATTTCCTTGCTCTGAAATCTCCGCTATCGGACATTCCTGCCATTTTCGAGAGCACCGTCCGGTGTCTGTCCTGCGAGCTGATAATGATCCAAATCTTACAATGCCAATATCTACATGGTTGACGAATACAACCGGATACGGAAAGCGCATCCGCAAATGGATAGCGGAAGGGTCTATCTGAAAGTTTGGAATGCAAAAATAGTCCCGATCTTTCTGACCATGTTGTCCACCGTTATCGGATTCATCCCCTTTATGGTGGGTAGCCTCAAGGAAGCCTTCTGGTTTTCGTTGGCGGCGGGAACATCGGGAGGGCTGCTTGTTTCGTTCCTCGCGTTGTTTTTCCTGCTGCCGGTATTTATCGGATCGGGGTGTGAAATAAGAAGTTCCGGGAAAAGCTTTTCAGGCTAATGAACGTGAGTTTGGTGTAATGGTAGTGAATTCACCAAGTTAATTTATTGAAAATCAATTAAAAATAACCTCTTCTCTTCTTCACTTGTTCTCTTCCTCGCTCGGTCTCTTGGTCACTTCTTCGATGCTATATCAATGATGAATGATAAGTGATGAATGATAAGTGATGAATGATAAGTGATGAATGATAAGTGATCAATGATAAGTGATCAATGATGAAAGATAAATCACTTCTTCACTCGGTCTCTTGGTCACTTTGTCACATGGTCACTGGATCACTCGTTCACGTTATTAAAAAAAACTAAAAATAGTCATCGATTCTTTTTTGTTTCAAACGAAAACATTATTTTCACCACCAGCAAATAACACAAATAGTTGCAACTGGCCAAAGAAAAACCAGCATCAGCCGACAGGCAACAAACGATTAACCGCTTATACCGAAACTGCATGATAGCATATACGCCTGCACACTGGGCTTCCGTCCTCTTCCCGACCGCTTTTTCGAGCAGGGAGCAAGGGTTACGACCTCCGTTTTGGACGGGATACGACCTGCATTTTAACACGATAACCTTGCATAACTTGAAAAAACAGGCAACACTCAGTGATCCCTATCCATTAACAAAAGCGGCCGCCGGGACTTTCCACCTTCCTTTTGGAG
>MKRS01000494.1 GCA_001897035.1 Bacteroidales bacterium 45-6 | reverse complement strand
GTAAAGGAATAGTTACATCTGTACTTGAATCTGATAAAGCAGTACATCCTGTTCCGAATCCAACTCGATCAACATTAACTGTAAGACTTTGACCGATGACAATTGGATGTGAAACTGTTACAGAGAATTCTGTTGATGTTTCATTGAATAAATAAATTCCACTCGATTTAATCTCTGCTGTAAGTTTAAATGATGAACTTTGACAGGTAAATTTCGTCGGCGTACCATTCCAGAGAACGAACGAAGCACGTTGAATTGTCGACCAAGCAACACCATGAAATTGAAGATTATTTGAAAAACATGAAAATATATTTTCACTTTCATAACGTTGAATTATCTGTGGTAACGATTGAACATCAACATTCGGCACAATCATATAACTATAATCACGAGTATAAGGTCCAACACCATGATCCAACCATACGGTTACTGTACGTCCAGTAACAGTTTCATTGTAAGGTCCAATTGTACTGTATGATGCTGATTTTGTACTAACTTCTGCACCAACTGATGAATAAACGCCTTGTGTTTGTAAAAGATAAGCGATATTATTTTCACTAAGATGTATCCATTGAACATTATTTGATAATTTATTAGTTACATATGGAAACGTATAGTTAATTCCATCATTGAGAGTGACTGTTGTACCATTGAAAAAGCCAATTGTAACAGTTCCAATTGCTAAGAAACGACTTGCAAGTGTTGTCCATGGCGTTGTTCGTGTAGTTACTGTTAAATTACTTGCCAATGCAACAATCGCTTCATCATAGAAATGCCATGATCGTAGTACAGTTAAATTATGACTACCTGTATCCATCGCTGCTACACCGTACTGACCATCACTAGCAGCACCAACAAAACTGAATTGTTTCCATTGAAAATGTCCATTATAACATTTTTCTAATGGGATATCATGTTCAACGGTAATGCCGTTGATTGCTTGCCAATCCAAGAGAGGAAATATATTTCGATAGATTGTCGCATTGTTTGTGTAGAGATTTAAAACACCTTGACCAACATTTTCAGCTTTTTGATTTTCTAAATTGATGCATTCAGTAGGAGTCGTTCGAACAGATTGCATTTTAAGTGCACTAGTCCAATTGACTCGTCGATGAACATGAAAATCACTGACATAGAAATGTTTATTGCCAATTAATGGTACAGCATCTGGTTTTTTATCGAGTCGATCGGCATAATTCATTAGATCTTTCTTAAGATTCTCGTCTTGAACGGCTTCGGCTAACGATCGTATCCAATCCGGTTGAACTTCGAATCCTAACGAAGCAAAAACTGTTCCCGGTCGATCGATAGCTCGACCTTGTGTTCCCCAATCCCAAATATTGTCATTCATC
>MKRS01000493.1 GCA_001897035.1 Bacteroidales bacterium 45-6 | reverse complement strand
ATAAAAAGATATATCCGGTGTGGGGCGTGAATAAGAAAAATGAAGTTGTGGCAACTGGCTTGTATTATCTGCCAAAGCTAAACAGTGCGCAAGGAACCTACTCCATTATTTTCCCGCCATACCTCAACGGATCCCCTCGGGTGAAGTCCCTCCCAATGGATGAGGAACTCCTCGCAAAGGGATTGGAGGAAAAGGATTCTATCAAACTGGTGGAAAATTTTCGTAAGGGGAAAGAATACAATGGTCGTCTCAACGATGAGCACCATTTTGTGTTTAATGACAAAGACGAGTTTACACTCATGACACAAGGATCCGCATTGTTTCGGTCTCGCTTAAACTCGATGTCTTACAATAATGATAAGTATAAGTACGGAGATATTTATGCTTTTACGTGGAATGCAGATGGGAGCCCAAAGTGGAGCCGAAAAATCAGCTTGAAGGCCGAGCTTCTTGGTGAGTCATCCCTCTCTGGCGGCTACTATAGCTTTTACGACGAAAACAAAAACCTGAATGTAATTTATACCAACTTCAATCCCAGAAAGGTTTTGGGGCAAAATATCGGAATGAATAAGGACGTAAGGACTGTCCTTGCGACCTTTAGCCCGGAAGGAGAAGTATTGGACCGCATCCTTATTGGTGACAAAAAGGATGCTGAAAACTTTATACCTTCTTACACTAAATACAATGGGAACAAGCAGTTGATTGTTATTCGAATACATCCGGCGGCTATTCCCTTCAAATCCGACTTCTCTGTGGCAAAAATTTCTCTCCAATAATAGGGGTAGCATATTCTGCTATTTAATTTACTGACATTGCCCCGGCTGATTGCTTTAAAGTAGTTTGCTGGGGCTATTTATTTTTATCTTGGAAATTAATACCAGCCCTTCATAAATTTCCCTCCGCCAACTTCAAACATTATCCTTCACAATTGAAATGAGTGCCAGAAAAATGGAATCCAATATCAGAAAAACTGTTAACTGCTAACTGTTAACTGCTAACTGCTTAAGTTTTCCAGTGAGGAAGCATTTTTGTACTTATCTTTTTTTGTACCTTTGCATCGCCAAATGCGCCAATGTTAATGCTGAATATTAAACGATTATATTTATATACTTTGCAATCATTTGTTCCAGTGTTTATTATGACATTTGGAATTTGTCTTTTCATTGTATTGATGCAGTTTCTGTGGCGTTATGTGGAGGACTTGGTGGGCAAAGGTATCGATGTGTTCGTGCTGGGAGAGTTGTTTTCCTACGCCGCCTTGATGTTCATCCCTTTGGCATTGCCTTTGGCTATCTTGTTGGCTTCGCTGATGACGTTCGGGGGAATGGGCGAAAACATGGAGCTGCTCGCGGTGAAAGCTTCGGGAGTCTCCCTGCTCAAGGCGATGCGCCCGCTGATTGTCTTTGTCTCGATCACAGCCATTGGCTTGTTTTTCTTCCAAAACGAAGCTATGCCGCGTGTGCAGACAAAGTTCTACACCTTGCTCCAGTCCATCAAGCAAAAATCGCCCGAGCTGGATATTCCGGAGGGGATATTTTACAGTGAAATTGACAATTACAATCTTTTCGTGAAAAGGAAGGACAAGGAGACCAAGATGCTCCACGAGGTGATGATATATAGCACGGCCAACGGGTTCGACAACATGGCGGTGATCGTGTCCGACTCGGCCAAGATGCTCATGTCGGCCAACAAAGACTACCTCAAGATGACGCTCTACCACGGCCAGCAATTTTCCAACTTTAAGCAATCGCAAGGTGGGATGATGATGGGTACGGCTGCCGCCGGAATGGCTCCTTTCAGCCGCGAGAATTTCAAGACCAAAGAGATTGTCATTCCGTTTAACGCTAACTTTAATCGGATGAACGAAGCGTCGTTGTCCGACTCCCGCTTGTCGAAGAATATCTCTCAGTTGCAGGCCTCCATCGATTCGATGAGGCGTGAACTCGACAGCCTGAATGCTTCCGACAAAAGGAGCGTGCTGGCTAACTTCAGCGTTTTCCGGAACGAGGTATCCCGGCAACCTCCTGTGCATGAAGTGCAGGTGAATGACGGAAAGGTGCATTCGCAAATCTCGGCCACCAAGCCTGTGAAACGGCTGGACCCGAAGAACGCTTTGCCGATAAGCCCCGACAGCATTGTCCGTAGTCTTCCGGTTTCCTCCAGAGGATCGTTGATCTCCACGGCAATGTCGCAGGCCGATGCCACACGGTTTACCAACCAGGCATTCAACAAGACTGACACGCAACAAAAACTCCGGTACTACAAAGTCGATTGGTACCAGAAGTTCACCGTTTCGTTGGCTTGCCTCATTTTCTTTTTCATTGGAGCACCTTTGGGAGCGATCATCCGTAAGGGAGGATTGGGGATGCCGGTGGTCATATCCGTGATCCTGTTTATCATCTACTACATTGTCAACAATGTGGGCTACAAATTTGCTCGAGACGGTGTGTGGAGTTCGTGGTCGGGCATGTTGCTGAGTTCGTTTGTGCTGGCGCCGCTGGGTGCATTCCTCACCTACAAGGCGATGAATGATTCGGCTCTGATGAATGCCGACGCTTACCGCAATTTCTTCAAGAGGATGTTTGGAAAAAACGAGAAGCGCAACTTGTCGGTGAAGGAGGTGGTGATTTATGCCCCCGATCATCAGAAAGTGATTGCCGGTTTACAATCGCTCGAAGAGATGGTCGAAAGTGTGTTACCCCGCTTTAAGCCAAGGAACTATATCGATTTTTGGCGTAAGCCCGATTGGGTGCGAGGACTCGATGCTGTTTCCAATCAGTTGGAAGAGGTGGTGCAGGACATGTCGAACACTAAAGACAAATTGCTCATGCAAAAGGTGAGCCAGTTTCCGGTGCTGACATACCAGGTCTTGCCCGATTTCCGAAATGGAAAAGTAGGGATCTTGCTCGGTATTTTAGTGGTGATTGGTTTACCAGTTTATATTTGGCTGTTAAATAAAGACAGAAGAGTTCGTCGGGACTTGCGTCTCGTGCAGGCCACAAGTAGGCAGTTGCGGGAGATGCTGGAGGGCGATTTAGGGCATAAAGAACAATAACTTTAGGAGTATAAAGGAAATGAATGAAATAAAATTGAATACGATAGAAGAAGCTATCGAAGAAATACGGAAGGGCAACATGATCGTGGTCGTGGACGACGAAGACCGTGAAAACGAAGGCGACCTGATAATGGCAGCAGAAGACATCACTGCCGACAAGGTGAACTTCATGGAAACCTATGCCCGGGGCTTGCTTTGCGCCCCACTGACGATAGAACGTTGCGACGAGCTGGATTTGCCGATGATGGTGACTTCCAATACATCGACGCACGAAACTCCGTTCACAGTTTCTGTTGACTTGCTGACAAATGGCTGTACAACAGGCATTTCGGCTCACGACCGGGCAGAGACAATTCTCGCATTGGCCAACCCTAAGACAAATCCTTCCGATCTGGGTCGTCCTGGACACGTCTTTCCCTTGCGTGCACGCACGCGTGGTGTACTGCAACGGGCAGGCCACACGGAGGCTGCCGTCGATTTGGCCCGCTTGGCAGGGAAATATCCGGCCGGGGTGCTTATCGAAATAAAAAAAGAAAATGGCGAAATGGCTCGTCTTCCAGAATTAGTGGAGTTCGCCAAAGAACATTCCTTGAAGATTATTTCGGTGGCCGAGTTGATCAGATTCAGGCTTTGTAGCGAATCGTTGATTGACAAAGGTGTGGAGGTGAACATGCCTACTGAATATGGAAGTTTTCGATTGATTCCTTTCCGTCAGAAATCCAACGGACTTGAACACGTTGCCCTGATCAAAGGGTCTTGGGAAAAAGACGAGCCGATACTGATTCGGGTGCACTCATCGTGTGTGACCGGCGACATATTTGGGTCTCGCCGTTGCGAATGTGGCGAGCAACTCCACAAGGCGATGCAGGAAATCGAAAAGGCGGGAAAAGGGGTGATCGTTTACCTCAACCAGGAAGGGCGAGGCATCGGCTTGATGGCCAAAATGGAAGCCTACAAGTTGCAGGAAGAAGGCTTGGATACGGTGGACGCCAATCTGCACCTCGGCTACAAGGCCGACGAGCGCGATTACGGCGTGGGAGCTGCTATCTTGCGTGCCTTGGGCGTAACCAAAATGCGCCTGCTAAGCAACAATCCGGTGAAGCGCATCGGGTTGGAATCTTATGGCCTGCAGGTAGTCGAAAACGTGCCGATAGAGGTGACGCCCAACAAGTACAACGAGTTTTATATGAAAACCAAAAAAGAGCGGATGGGCCATGATCTCCACAAGGTGGATTGAATGCCGATTCGCAAAAGAATAGATATAACCATTAAAACGTAAAAGCTATGGATTTTAATTCGATTGAAATTGCAAGTGCGGAACAGAAAACGGCTCAAGCCGCTTTGTTCAAGAATGTGTATTCATGGATGGCAATGGCCTTGGTGGTTACGGGACTCACGGCTTTTTTCGTGGCAAATTCCGAAACTTTGATCCAAACAATTTATGGAAACAGGATCTTGTTCTATGTCATCTTGTTTTCTCCTCTCGCATTGGTGTGGTACCTGTCAGCTCGCATCAACACGCTCACCCTAAGCACGGCAACCATTCTGTTTATCGTCTATTCGGTACTTAATGGACTGACCTTCTCATTCATTTTCTTGGTATATACTTCTTCGTCCATCGCTTCCACGTTTTTCATCACGGCCGGCACTTTTGCGGCCATGGCGTTGATCGGCACATTCACCAAGAAGGATCTTTCTTCGCTTGGCAGCATCTTATTCATGGCGTTGATCGGGCTGATTATCGCTTCGGTGGTGAATATCTTCTTGAAAAATGAAATGTTGTACTGGATCGTTTCCTATGCTGGTGTCCTCATCTTTGTGGGATTGACTGCTTACGACACCCAGAAGATCAAACGAATGATTAACGAGCATGGGACGGAAGTGAACGAGTCCACCCAGAAGATGGCCTTGCTTGGCGCACTTACCCTCTACTTGGACTTTATCAACCTGTTCTTATTCTTGCTACGCATTTTGGGAAATAGAAAATAATACGAAAATTGCTGGTTCGCTGATTTCCGAATCGGCGAACCAGCAGTTTTCACGAATCAACAAATTTACAAATCAACAACAACAAAGATGGAACAAATTTCAGCACGTATAGCCAACCTGTCGGAATCAGAAACGCTGGCTATGTCGCAAAAGAGTGCCGAACTGAAAGCACAAGGAATCGATGTTATCAACCTGAGTGTGGGCGAACCCGATTTCTTCACGCCCAAACACATCAAGGAGGCTGCCAAGCAGGCGGTGGATGACAACTATTCGTTTTACACTCCCGTGCCTGGCTATATGTCGCTGCGGAAAGCCATCTCCCAAAAACTCAAAACCGAAAACGGCTTGGACTATGCTCCCGAGCAGATCATTTGCTCGAATGGTGCCAAGCAGTCGGTTTGCAACGCGGTGCTGTGCCTTGTGAATCCGGGCGACGAGGTAATCATTCCGGCTCCATGCTGGGTGAGCTACGTGGAAATGGTGAAGCTGGCCGAAGGCAAAAGCATCATCATCGAAACCGGTATCGAGCAGGACTTCAAGATCACACCTGCCCAGTTGGAGGCCGCCATTACCCCAAAAACCAAAGGCATCATCCTTTGCTCGCCTTCCAACCCTACGGGAAGTATCTATTCGAAGGCAGAACTGAAGGCTTTGGCCGAAGTATTGGCCAAGCATCCCCAAGTGTTTGTGCTTGCCGATGAAATTTACGAACACATCAATTACAAGGGAAAGCACGAGAGCATTGCCCAATTCGAGAACATCCGCGAGCGTGTGGCCATCATCAACGGCGTGTCCAAGGCGTATGCCATGACAGGCTGGCGTTTGGGCTGGCTGGCTGGCCCCAAGTGGTTGGTGTCCGCTTGCAACAAGCTGCAAGGACAATATTCCTCCGGTCCGTCTTCCATTGCTCAGAAAGCAGCCGAAGCCGCTTATCTTGGCGATTTCGAGTGCGTGGAAGAGATGCGCAAGGCTTTCGAACGCCGCCGCGACTTAGTGGTCGATCTGGCCAAGGAAATTCCTGGATTTGAAGTCAATGTTCCCGAAGGGGCTTTTTACCTTTTCCCCAAATGCAGCTCTTATTTTGGCAAATCGCACAACGGACGCACCATCAACGATTCGGCTGATTTGGCTATGTTTCTTTTGGAAGAAGGCCATGTGGCTTGCGTGGGAGGAAAAGCTTTTAGCGCACCTGACTATATCCGCTTTTCGTATGCCACATCCGACGAAAACCTCGTGGAGGCTTTCAATCGCATCAAAAACGTTTTAGATAAATTGAAATAATTAGTAGCTGATAGCTTTTAGCCAATAGCCATTAGCTTCTTTCTAGCTAACAGCTAACAGCTAACAGCTAACAGCTAACAGCTAACAGCTAAATTACTATAAAACTCATCCAAAGTCCAACAATGGAGACAACTACCGAAGTCATATTAGTAAGTATCTCAGGAGCCGACCGTCCCGGTGTGACCGCTGCTTTGACCAAAATCTTGGCCGACCACAACGCAAATGTTCTCGACATCGGTCAGGCAAATATCCACCACACCCTCTCGCTGGGGATCATGTTTGAATCTGAATCGAAAACCTCGGGCGAGATAATGAAAAACCTGTTGTTCAAAAGTTCCGAACTGGGGGTCAACGTGCGTTTCAAGCCCATTAGCAAGCCCCAATATGCAGAATGGGTGAACTTGCAGGGAAAAAATAAATTCATCGTCACCATTCTCGGACGAAAGCTCACTGCCAGCCAGATCTCAAACGTGACGGAAGTGATATTGGCCCACAAACTCAACATCGAAAAGATCGTCCGCCTTTCGGGACGCATCCCGCTCGACAAGAAGGAGCATCAAACACGCTCCTGTATTGAATTCTCGGTGCGTGGAGCGAACCTCGACCTGGAGAAAATGCGCCGTGAATGCCTCGAACTTTCAGCACAATTGGGCATCGATATTGCCATTCAGGAAGAAAACATCTACCGCCGGATGCGCCGCCTGATCTGCTTCGATATGGATTCTACCTTGATCCAGACCGAAGTAATCGACGAGCTGGCCGACCGTGCCGGTGTGGGCGAGGAAGTGCGGGCTATTACCGAATCGGCCATGCGTGGGGAAATAGATTTCTCCGAAAGCTTCAAGCGCCGCGTGAGCCTGCTCAAAGGCTTGGACGAATCGGTGATGAAGGAAATTGCGGAACACCTGCCTATCACCGAAGGCATGGCACGGCTGATCCGCGTGCTGAAAAAAGGAGGCTACAAAATCGCCATCCTTTCCGGCGGATTCACTTATTTCGGGAACCACCTCAAAGAAAAATTCGGCATCGACTACGTGTATGCCAACGAACTCGAAATAGTGGATGGAAAACTCACAGGGAAGCACCTTGGTGACATCGTGGACGGTCGCCGCAAAGCGGAACTGCTTCACCTGATCGCCCAAGTGGAAAAAGTGGATATTCGCCAGACGGTAGCCGTGGGCGATGGTGCAAACGACTTGCCTATGCTCGAAAAAGCGGGACTCGGAATCGCCTTCCATGCCAAGCC
>MKRS01000492.1 GCA_001897035.1 Bacteroidales bacterium 45-6 | reverse complement strand
TTTATGAGATTTTGTATAATGCTTGGTGTTGTTTGTTCATTCTTATATTTTTCAGATTTGAAAATAGCCCATGTAGCTGCAGGAACATCAACTTGTGTATAGCCATTAGTCTTACTATCCTCTGTTTTAAATGCACAAATCATATAAGGGAATGTATTGTTTTCTGTTTGCTTATAATCACAAATTGAGTGAACACCTTCCTTTCTATTTGTAGAAGCTTCGAGTTTATCAAGTTGACCGTCATCCATACAGTCTTGCCAAAATTTTGGAATCTCTTTTAAATTGCTGCCGTTTTCTGTAGTAAAGATTTCTTCAATTCCATAAACAGAAAATGCCTCTTTACTTTCAATTCTGTAATCCATTGCTATATCTCCCTTTATAGTTAGTAGAAATGTGATGCGAGGAAATGACCTGAGCTCTATTCCTTCCTTGCGGGCTGCAGAAGGCGATACTCCATTAATCTCTTTAAACGCACGTGCAAATGCCTCTGGAGATTCGTAACCATATTTTAAAGCAACATCTATAACCTTAGAATTACTATTTTGCAATTCAAAAGTAGCCAAAGTTATTCTCCGTCTGCGTATATATTCATATACGGATATATTAGTAACAATAGAAAATGTACGTTGGAAGTTTATTGCCGATTGCCCGACAATCAAAGATATTTTTTCAAAATCAATATTTTCAAGTAAATTGTCTTCAATATAGTCGATAGCTTGATTCATACGTTCATGCCAGCTCATTTTGCACCTCGTTTCTCTATATAAAAGTATAGCAGATTTAATCATTATAAACCTTGCCAAAAATCATTCATTTGTGCAAGGTTTATTTGTATAATATAACATTACATACCCCAATGTTTGTAATATCGCTTTATTATTTCATAATATTTTTACTTATTTTTTATTTATTCAAATTACTAAGCCTGACCTTATATTTTGCTATAGATTCAAATTCTTTTCTCTCTTCATATGTCATATCACGAAATGGAATGATTATTTTACCTAAGGTATCAATATATGCATAGATTGTTGTTTCATTGCAATTCTCTCCACCAAATCCATCTTCATCCTCAAAAAATCTTCCATCTGGATACAATGTCCAGCAAAGCTGTGCAACTCCATCTTCAAATCCTCCAATTGAAAATCCATATCTTACTAAAAAATTGTGTGCATTTTCTGGATTTTCCAGTAAATCTACTCTGGAAAAATCAATATCTTTCTCATGGATATTAACAAGAATACCATCCTTGTTCAGAATCATTACTTCTTCATTATAAATTGTGTTTTTTAATATTATTTCTCCTTCTTTAGTGTAGATAATAGTTACTCCATCTCCATGGTCAACTACGTTTT
>MKRS01000491.1 GCA_001897035.1 Bacteroidales bacterium 45-6 | reverse complement strand
CAACATCAGCACTTTTAAACGAAATAAAAATATCTATCGGCTTTTCCTGCGCTTCTGCCATTTGTGCCAGGTTTATTCTACCAGTAAGGTTTTTATTTTTTCAAAATCTTTATGTGTTATTCCTGCCTTTTCCAATTGGTCTATATCATCTAAGCACATGCTAACATAACTTGTTCCATCTATATAGTTCCTGCCTTTTAATGATGTATAAATCTTTTTCGCGTCATCAAATTTGTTTTGCAACAAAAGTGCGTGCGCCAGGTTTGCTTTTGCATACTCAATCTCTTTGTCGTAACCTTCCGGTTTTTTAAATGCAGGATTTAATGCTTCTGTAGCCGCCTCTTCAGCCTCTTTATATTTCTTACTGAATAATAAATACCAAGATAAGCTGTTTAAATCATGCCCTAATGATATGATGTCGCTAAAATTACCTGCTTTTATATATGCCTTTTTCTTAGCAACCAGCGATTGTTGCAGCATAAGTTTATTACTAAGAGAAGTAGCCGTCTGAATATCATACATCATACCCGACAATTCCTGCACTGCTTTATCTGAATCACTTACCGAAGTGTATACTGAAGAATCCAGTTGCTGAATTCTTTGTAATTCATTATCTGTGCTTGAAATAAATGTTTTAATTGATTCGATATCCTCTTTGTATACACCGGGATACTTATCATCCAGGCGCTCATAAACAGGCAGTAGTTCTTTAAACTCCTGCAAATTTTGCTTAAGCAAATGTTCTTTTTCCTGTTTTGAGTATGCGGTGCCGGCATAGCGGTTAACAATTGCCATATCAAACATTATGTCGGCTATTGGCAATTCCATATTTTCTTTTGCCGCGGCATACTTTTTATAAATAGCAAGTGATTTGCTTAATAAAATTTTCGCAGATTCACTATTGTGAAGCGTGTATAATTTCGCCAGCTTTTGCTGCGCTTTTGCCAATGGTATATCAAAAGCGGCAGGTGTTTGACTGGCAAGCTTTTCATATAAACCGATAGCTTGCGTGTATAATGCTTCTGCAGAATCTGATTCTGCTGCCTCGTTAAAGAATATACCAAAATGGTAGCAGGTATTGGCAAGCGCCGGTTCATATACTTCCGGGGTTTGAGTGGCAAGTATACGGAATGATTGCAATGATGAACTGAAGTAATCATGGGCAGCAGTACTGTCTGGTTTGTTTACGGCGTAAGTGCCAAGGTCTGCCCTTGCCGTATATACATCTCCTAAAAGTGCTTGTACTTCTGCAGCCAGCGGAGTAAATATCAAAGGGGAAGTTTGTTGAAATTTTTTGTATACCTCCAGCGAGCGTGTAAGCAATACTTTCGCTGCATCAATTTTTTTCTGCTGAA
>MKRS01000490.1 GCA_001897035.1 Bacteroidales bacterium 45-6 | reverse complement strand
AAGAATTGAATGTGTGTGCCGTGGCGTTCTTATTTCTTATTTATCATGGATTTGCGATGCTTCGTCTTTGCCAGATATGACTTTCCAGACGATGGCAGAGAATGCTGCCCCAACTATTGGTGCGACGATAAATAACCAAAGCTGGCTTAGTGCCGCTCCTCCTTGGAATAATGCAGGCCCAAGGCTGCGTGCGGGATTCACCGAAGTGCCTGTGATAGGGATGCAGACGATGTGTATCAGCACCAAGGACAATCCGATGGCCAATCCCGCAAAATTGCCGGCCCCCTTTTCTGAATCGGTCGTGCCAAGCACCACCAGGACGAAGATGAAGGTAAATATCATTTCTGCCACGAAAGCTTGCAGCAGGAATCCCTCTTTGAACTCGTTTGCTCCGGTGAATGTTGTAGAGGAAGTAATGCCATGCGCAAGTACCCATAAGACTGCTGAGCCAAGGATGGCGCCGGTGACTTGGAAAAGAATGTAGAAAGCAGCATCTTTGGTCTGGATGCGGCCAGCAAGAAGTGAGCCGATCGTGATGGCGGGGTTGATGTGGCAGCCGGAAATGCCGCCGATCGTGTAAGCCATGGCCACAACAGAGAGACCGAAGGCGAATGCGACACCAAGCGTGCCGATCGAGATGAATGTCTGATCTACGCCTGCAAAAACGGCGGATCCGCAACCTAACAATATCAGAACAAAAGTTCCGACTAATTCAGCTAAATACTTTTTCATAATCGTGAATCGTTTTTGTAAATATCTGCAATGAAATTAAGAGTGTCATGCCTTGAGTTAAGAGTTCGAGCGGCTGTTGCCTGAAATAGTATAAGAGTCTGTGTTTCTTATTTTTTCAAAGATATATGTTTTTTCTTTGCTGGCAATAATTATTTCATTTTTTTTAAAGGAAGCCTGTCTATATATTTATCGGGCGGATGATGGACGCATTTAGGCGGATTTTTGCTTTATTTGCAAAATATAAGTAGTAAGAATGATTGGTTGTTGTGAAATGTATAAGCCGTTAGCCAATAGCTAAAGGCCGTACTTTGCGTTTAAAAATACGACAATTTATTTTTACATTTACTCGTTTATGACAACTATTAAATAATTTGGAAAATTTGTATGGGTAAAGAAGAGAAAACCAGTGTCTTGTTTGTGTGTTTGGGCAATATCTGCCGTTCGCTAGCAGGAGAAGGTATTTTCAAGAAGATAGTGAAGGAAAAAGGGATAGACGACCGCTTCGGGATAGATTCGGCGGGAACTTCGGGCTGGCACACCAACAAGCTTCCCGATAGGAGGATGCGTTTGCACGGAGAAAAACGAGGATATACATTTGATTCGCGTTCGCGAAAGTTTTCTTC
>MKRS01000489.1 GCA_001897035.1 Bacteroidales bacterium 45-6 | reverse complement strand
AAGCAGGATCAAGGATTTTACAGGTTGTATCATTCTTATTCTCTAAGAAAGGCACAACCGTTTGAGATAAAATATAATCAACAATATAAGGTGGGGTATAATATGCTTTAATTGTTTGTTGCTTAGATATTTCTCGGATTTCATTTTCAGATTTTTTCCCTATGAATGTTTCGTAAATACTACTTATTAACTCTACAGGGATTACCTCAAAATCATATAAATCGAATAATGATCTTTGAACAACATAGTTAGCATATTTTTCTCCATTTTGGAAGAATGAAGCACAATTGAATAAATGGCTTAATACATTAAGGTGAGACTCGTTTACTATTTCATATTCATTATAAATAGTGTTATCAATACTATTTTTTTCTATAAGTGGAAATATCTCTCCATTATGTTTATCTGTCAAATATGAGAAGAATTTGTATATGAGATCCCTATCTGATATTATACTTCTAAAAGCTTTTTTTCGCTCTTCCTTTGTTGCTCCTTTTATAATCTCTTGATCGCTGAACTTTACATCTCGATCTATTAGGTAACTGATAAAAAGGAGCCTACCTATTAGCCTATTTGCAGCTTTGGGTAAAAGGTTTAAACCATCTTTAGCAACTAAGATACGTCTTGCATCTATAATATTGTTCAATAAGAATGTATCAATTGACTTACTCTTTGCCCCCAACTTCTTATAAACATTTCCATTTAGTTGATTTACAAAAGAATAATCATCAAAATCTCTTATTGTCCCATTTCTTAGCAAAAAATCAAGATGGAAATTTTGAAAATTATTACCGTGAAATAAATCTAATGAATTGTTTCTATTTATAAATACTAATTGCGCAAGACTAAAGTTAATAATATGCTTATGAATATTCTCTTCTTCTTGCTCTGTTGGATTGTCAAAGAAAAAAATAAATGATTTATTAAACGGAGTTGGATGGTCATCTTCTGTTTTTATATCACTGAAAATACAAAAAAATGCAACAGGTTTTATAACCTCCTTTATTAATCGGCTTATTCTATAGGGGAAATTGTGAATCCACGAATCGTATTCATTCAGATGAAACAATCCATTTTCTCTGTTAAAGCCAAGTTGTTCATATAATTGGTCTAGCCGATTCACTTTATCTTTTAAGAGTTAATTTAAAAATCTATACCTTAATATACAAAGATAATTTAAAAGAAATATCGTGACATGGTTTTAGCAAAATATCTAATTGAATCTTCATGATATAAGAAATATTAGGCGTAAACATCTTATGTTATACCAAAAGATATCTTATATTTACATCAAAAGAAATCAGAGTATATAATACGCCAAGATGAAATTGCCTTAGTAATAGACTCGCAAAGAGATAGTTTTCTTAAACGAGATCCGGGATTTGTTCGTGATGCATTAGTTAATGTACCAGTTGCAGATTCATTTGCTACCATCATAACAGGCATCCGCCGTTGTGGGAAAAGTACCTTATTGTTACAATTACTTCGTCGAAATTATCAGGATGCCATATATTAAACTTTGATGATATCCGTTTGTCTGGCTTTGAAGTAGGCGATTTCACTCGACTTCATAGAGAGATAGAGAAACGAGATATAAAAGTCCTTTTCTTTGATGAGATACAAGTTGTAGAGGAATGGGAAAAGTATGTAAATCAACTTTTGAGAGACGAATATAAAGTATTTGTTACAGGCTCAAATGCATCTATGTTGAGTGTCGAACTAGGAACACATTTGACAGGTCGACAATTATCAGAGAGCTTTTGAACCAGAACCATCTCAATCAATTGGCTTTTTTACAAAATCCTGGTTTTACTAATTAATCTATTTTTCTGTTTCAAATGGACGAGCTTTTTCTCTACTTGTTTCCGTCGTTTCTACCACTTTATTTATCTAATAATAAAATTTCTAATGCCGAAACATTTGTCGTTACACCAGATTTCTATAGAATATCGTCCTTTAGGATAGACTGAGGTTTTATTATTGCCCCACCCCAAAAGCGCAATTGTGTCACCGCCTCCTGAGGGTTGAAAATTATTGGCATCTCCGGAATATTCCGTTGAATACTCTGGGTTATATTTCAGTTTTCTCTGTGGCGTATAAATCTTGTAGTATATTTTCAATTTATCTTCTGATTTCTTATAACTTTTGCATATAATCCGAGGAGTTATATATCTAATCTTCGAACTTATTAATTCTGCATCATAACCACAATTTGAGTCACCAATAACATTTGCTATTTGAATTTCTTCTATAATAAATGGATAGGCTTTGGCATATTCATTCAATGTCTCAGAATTATAATCTAACAAGCCATTTTTAAGTTGTATGCTTTCATTGAGGGATTTATTCTTATTCCATAAAACCAATGTGGTTGCAAAAGATAAAAGAAAAAGTATGGAAATTCCGCCAATAATTAATTTCAGTTTTTTCATAGATTCTTATTTGTTTAATACTCTTTTTGAAAGGTTATCAATTGTTGCCTGCCCAATCACTTATCTCTGTTGAAGTACTTCCGTCCTCCGAGTACGTTTCAACATTCTCTTCTTCTCTTATTCCTGCATACATTACATCTTTTGAAAAGTCGACTGCAATAATAAAATTCGTTCCAGCACAATTATGTTCTTGGCAACCCTCAGCAAGAAAAATATTGTTCGCAAATGCCATAGGGGTTTCAACAGCCCAAGTTTTGATTAGGAAATTATATCTACTGTTACCAAGAAGGTTCTTGAGTCTTTGAGTGAATATGGAATTATTAAACAACTTTGCTTCGTATGGATATTTTCCTTTTAGTTCTTTCAGAAAATCAAGATTATTTGAATTGCTTTCCTGAGAAGTTGTGCCTTCTACTAAAGATGTATCTACAGTTTTGCCTTCATATTCATCCGGATAACTTGCCGCAGAATTTGTGTCTACTGCTGTCGTATCTGCTGCACCTTCTGCATAATCAGAGTTTTGTTGAGGCTTATAATTTAATACAACCAATCCAATCACGATAGCTACCACTGCTATTCCAATTTCCTTTTTATACCGCTTAATGAAACTGGATATCTGCGATTCTGGCATAGAATTAGTGACGGAGATGTCATCCAATTTAAACTGATCAACAACAGTATGTTTACCATATTTCGAATGAAATTCGTCTTGCATTAGTTTCGCGGATTGCATCTCTCCTGATCTTACAGATTCTCTTATCTGATAGGCATATTGTTCGGCAATCATATTCAAACAATTGCTGATAACGTCTTTCGTTTCTTGAGATCCATCAGCGTGTGAGATTATATAGTCATAAGCAGCAATATAATCTCCTCGCTCAATCATTTTTGCATAGTATTCTATATTCATAAGTTGTTTTTTTCTAATAATTAGTCGAGCCTTAAAAAGCCCATTTCAGATTTATATTATTGTTGATTTGGTAGAACTTGAGTTTTATCAAGTTCACAATTTGTATTTTGAATACGGGCCAAAAAGATGATTTCCTTTTATTGATCATCCTTTTGAAGTTAAATGCAGCAGCAGCCAGCATCACATTGATGTTGTCCCCGGTAATTCCCTTGTAAAAGTTGCGTCCCAGCCTGTGGTCTGTCTTTAAGTGAGCGTTGACCGGCTCTATCGCAGCACGTCTTTTAAACTGTTTCCGGAGTCTGTTTTGCCGGTACCTGCCTTGCTTTTTATCATTAAAGGGTTTCGGAATTTCGATGCTCGTCCCATTTACCTTTTTCACCCCTTTGTATCCCCTGTCTCCAATAAGGGTTTTAATGGTTGCCTTGCCGATCAAACGTTCTGCTTGCTCCAGTGCCGATTCCACCGTGTGGCCATCGTATGGGTTCCTAAATCCTAAGGCACCTACGATTACACCTGTCGTTTGCGTGTGGATGATGGAAACTTTATTCCCAAACTCGTATTTCTTGTGTTCTTTTCCTTTAGAAATGCATTGTACGTCAGGCTCATGTGTTGAATAAACCTTGCCACCATCGCCCTTCTTCTGAATCAATATCCGTTTGAACAAGTCGATGTCCGGTTGATGTTTTGAATCAGGGTAAAGATTCCTTTCAAGTTCACGAACCAATCGGCCTGCAATCGTCCGCATCTTCCTGTCTGCCTTGCGGGCTTTACCCTTATTTCTGGGGTGATTCCGAAAACGTTGGTCAACGGCTAATTTCTTTAGCGTCCGGGTGTAGCTCTGGCGAACCGGCAAACGCTCTTTGGCCGCGATCTTCTTGCATTTGTCAATAATCTTGCGATGCAATTTGCTGTCAGTTGGAAAAGTGATGTTCTTTTCCTGAACCGTAGTGTCAATACTTGCAGTTGGATCATGGCTATCGTCGCCATTGACACGGATACTTTCTTTTAAAATCAACTCTATGCCCGCCTCTCCGATCCTGTGGCGAAAATGAACTAGTTCTGGAGCTTCACATGGTCCTGATGGAAGAAAATCCTTTTGTCCACAAAAATATTGGTAGTAAACATTCTCGCTCCATTGTTCCACAACGCTTTCATCGGAGATGTTGCGCAAATGTTTTAAAATCAGCAAACCGACCATGAGTCGAATCGGCTTTGCAGGACGCCCGTTATCGGAACAGTACAGCTGTTCAAAGGCTTCATCAAAGCTTGACCAATTCACCTTATTGGCTAAGATATAAATCGGATGTCTTTGATTGAGAGTATCCTCCAACCCGAAAAACATACCGCTTTGTTTGCTATCTTTCTTTTTCGCCAGCATATAATATTTGCAAGAATTACTGACCAAATATACAAAAACTTGCAGATATATACAATTAATATTCAATATATATTATTGTAATACAGTGTATTGAGCGATTTTTAAGGCTCGACTAAGTAGCACCAGCACAGCTGTGGACTAATGCCTGCAAAAAAGTGATAAAAACAAGTATTCCAATAATAGGGGTTAGTATAGCCATTATTGTTCCGCCAATACAGCCACCGGCTGCAAATCCAGCACCGTTTGCTAATCCCTTAGACAGATTTGAACCACTATTTGAACCCTGTGTGGAGTTGACAATATGTACATTATTTACAACCGGTTGGCTATGGACTCCTACTGTTTTTGATTCCCCCCCTTTTTGCCCTTCCGCTTTTTCAAAAATGCTTTCACAATAACGGCACTTAAAAGTATGCCCATTTACTAGATTGGGAGCCATTCCCCCACAGCGGGGGCATTTAATTTCTTCGTTCATATATTTAAATATTGATAATTATCTTTTTGATTTCATTTATGATGCTCTCTAAACTTATAGATTTCTTATCGCTTGTTCTGCTTTTGCTTGTTATCTCACCGTCTATAGAATCCAGTAAACTATCTAATTTTGTCAAGGAGGGCGCTGTAGCGGTGATTTTTAATGCAGGCACAACGGATATTCTGTTTTTCAATGTTTTTATTTCTACTAATAAGTCCCATACCTCGGAATCTGCTGATTTACCCAATACGGATTGTATTTGCTTTATTCTCAAGTCAATCTTTTCTATTACCGCTTTTTTACTTTGTATAATCCCTTCTGTTTGGCTGTTTTGCGTCTCGGTTTTATTGGAGGTATATGAGAAAACAAATAGAAAAAGAGCAAGGATAATTAAACAAAAGATAATTCCGGCATATAAATATATCAATGTGTCTTCTTTATAAAAGAAGTATGAATATATGGTTGTCCAAACAAAAATGATTATGGCAGATACATTTATTGCTCCGAAAGAGTCTGTGCCTCCAGCTTTTGATTTATCTTGCCTGATCAAAGAAAAAACTCTCAGCATTACAGATGCTTCTACAAACCAAGCGACCGCAGTGTTTACAATAAGAAGTTCTGTATTTCCACAGAGTAGAATATAATATAGGATAAAGGCTAATAAAAAAACAATAGGAAGACCGACTAAAAAGAATACTTTTGATTTCATAGTTTAAAAATTAATTTATTGTATTGTTTTAAATAGAGGAGAAATAAGCATATCCTCTCCGGCTAGAGACCAATCTTGGCTTCCCTTTCTACATATTAGTGTTTGTTTTGTAATTTCCGTTGAATTAACCATTTCTTGAATTTTATCAAGGAAGAAAGGTCCTATTGATTTCCCGTCTTTTGCAAGATAATAGGATGGGAGTTCAGGTGCTTTATCTTGTTCGAATGTATTTGCTACATCTTTGATATTGTTTTTTATCATACCTCCAATTTCTTGTCCCGCAGAAAGCCCGATTCCAAGCCCCATGACATTCCCAGCACCTTCATTCATTGCTGCACTTTGGGCAATTTCTATCTGCTTTTGTTGAAGGTAGCTGACTCCTAATTTTTTTAATCTTGCCTTTTCTGCAATCCCCTGTACGACAGTTTTGTAACTAATATCTGTTTCGTCAAAAGAAATGTCTTCTATGTTGAAGTTGATAAGTTCCACACCGTAAGACTCAAACGTTTTATCTATTTCAGAAAATATAAATTGGGATAATTGTTTGTATTCAGTAGCTAATTCTGTAATGTTCTTCTCTTTCTCTTTCATGAACTGGGATATAGACTGCCTAACGGTTTCTATGATGTCAATTCTAAATTGATTAATAACCAATTCTGTACTAGCGAATTTAATTGTCCCCACAAGTTTTAGCATAAACAAGGCTCCGTTTGATATACGGATTCCATATTGTCCCCGGGCTGATATATTCAGTGGAATTTCAAAGTAAGGATCAATAATTTTTAAGCCACCTGTGCCCCATAGTAGATTTCGAATATCAAGTTTACTTATAAACCAAACCTCCGAAAGAAAAGTTGTTTCTCCTCCGCTTGGCAGATTCATTAGTTTTTGAAGAAGAGGAAGATTGGATGAGGCGGAGGCTGTCTTCGAACAAATGAGGCTGCCCCAGGAGTGGAATTCCAGTCATATTCTTCCCAGTGTCTATCTGCTGAAGCAGGAATATGAAAGAGCATTTTGCGCGGCAGAGGAAAATCTCATGGCAGACTGGCAGAATGTAATTATCGATTTAAGAACGGTTTATAATATTGTTTTAAAAAAGCAGGATTATGAGAGAGCGCTAAAGATTGCCGAAGCGGTATGCACCATATCGGATTGTCTTGGTTCCGGGTTGAATCAGGGGCTGGATATGCTTGTGGAGGTATATCTCTTGCGGAAGGAGATGGAACAGGCGCAGATTGCCTTTGAACGCTATACTGACTGGCTGATTGAATGCTATGGCCCGTCCGAAAAGAGGTATGGCTCGAAGGTATTCTTCGCTGAGTTCTATGAACAGAAACTGTCCGGCAGGAAGGAAAGCGGTCAGGAAGCAGCGGAGTTAAATTTGCTGCAGGTAATGTACCAAGCGATTACTTTGGATATGAGATATGAGGATATCCGTCAGACAGAGGCTTATCAAAGGGGTATTAAAAGATTGGAGAAATATCTGTAAGGAGGAGTCAACCGGCGAAACTTTCCTTAGAATTTCTGTCATATACAATGCAAAGAGCGGTCCGTTCTTTTAAGAAATACAGCCTGATACAAGATACATGAGAATTTGCGAAAGTGCTTTACCTTTGGGTAACCATATACTATAATGGTCAAGACAAATGAAAATGCACTTTAGCAAACTATTGGAGGTATTAAGGCATCAATGAAAAAGAACA
>MKRS01000488.1 GCA_001897035.1 Bacteroidales bacterium 45-6 | reverse complement strand
ATCTTATCCGTGAATATTTCTAATGAAATCTCTTTTATGCAGGAGTTTTCCCAGCCATCCACTTGGCATAATTCAGCATATTCTTTTGCTGACCAGAAAGCCAGTAGGATATTCCCGTCCAGTTCTGATAAGACATATTCATCATTCGGGTTTAGTAAAATAAATATTATTTCGGAATCTGCAACTCGCTTCAGAAAATATTGATACCTTTCAATTGGTTTTAAAGAGGTTACTTTTACAATTTCAATTTTGTTAACTTTCATATAGGTTTACATTTTATTTTCTTTGTTCAATCTTCCATTTTGATCATACTTATGTTGTAAACGATGATCCGCCTTATTTTGCAGATTAGAATGTTTATAAGAATATCCTTTGGCCGCTTCTTTACCTCTTTTATGAGCTAAATCTTTGCCGGGAGGATTTCTGATATTATCTCTTTTTCCTCTATTAATTTGATTCTGTTCTTGTTTAATCCAGCCCCTATCTGCTTTACCTAACTTTGGATCATTTCCCAACTCTCTTAATCTTTCTTGTTTTCCAGATCGCCCTTCTTTTAGAAGTTCTTTTGCTGATTTAATCTCTTTAACTCCATCAGCCACATGCTCCGCCGTTTTCACTCCATCCACTGTATGTGCAGTGGCTCTTACAGCAATACCCGAACCCGTGACTCCGGGGATAACGATTGCCAAGGCATCCGCAGCCAAAGCAGCCTTTGTTGTCGCACTGACACTACCTGTCTTGTGGTATTGGTATGCGGCTTCACCTATATCATACAGTGTGAAGGCGACATCGAGGACAGTATCCCAAAATCTCCCATCTGGATCTGTTCTATTCACAGGATTGTTTCCGCAAAAAGAATACATTGATTCCCAAGGACGCTCTTCCGTTTCAGGGTCTGCTGTCCAAAAATTGATGTAATTCAAGTCGTACGGCCTTGCCTCGAAATCGTAGGTGTTCAGCCCGCTCATCACGTCCAGCTCTTTATTGCCGAACTTGCGCTTGTTGTCGCTGCCCGAAGCCGAGTTGGTGAGCTGGTTGTGTGCCATCTGCATCCCGAAAGGATAGTAGTCGTTGCGCTCGACGACTGTCCCCGACTGGTTGATTACCGTGCGGTTATCCCCCAGATGGTCGGTCTCGTAGAAATAATAGACGCCGCCCTTGATGTAGCCGCCGTCCACGAATATCCTATCCAGCACATTGTTTTCAAAGATCTTACCAGCTACATAGTCCGTGGTCTGGGTGACATTGAGCTTGGAGGTGTTCACCGCCGAGCCTATCACGGGCGAAGTGTTGAAATTCGAATTGTATTTCTTCACCACCCGCAGCTTCACGCCGTCCGCCGAATAGCTGTACGCATT
>MKRS01000487.1 GCA_001897035.1 Bacteroidales bacterium 45-6 | reverse complement strand
TTATCGTGTGCCTCGTTATTACATTTACACTGTCTTTGTTCATCGTCCGTTACAGGTGGAAACGTATTCGTGTTACTAAATGGTACTTCCATGCTATGGTGGCCGTTGCTTTCATCTTGTTGACGAATAAATGGATATACTCGTTCCAGCGTCCCGTGTCTGAACGAATGCCTTATTCCATTTACTATAATATCACCCGTTATTTTGAAGAAAAGCATATCGCGGCAGAAACAAGAACGACATTCAGCAAGATACCAGTTTTATGCAAAGAAGATACTTTGACTGTGGTATTTGTTGTGGGAGAATCACTTAGATCGGATCATCTGCAGTTGAATGGTTACGATAGGAAAACAACGCCATTGCTTGCAAAAGACTCGGCTGTAACGTCTTATCCTCATATATATACCCAGCCTTGTTATACGCACACAAGCGTCCCCCGGATTTTGACGAGGGCAGACAGCATTCATCCAGAAAAAGCCTATGAAGAGCAATCATTTATCACGCTTTTCAAACGTGCTGGATTTCATACAGCATGGATCGCAAATCAGGAATCGGTGAGTACATATGTATATTTCATGAAGGAATGTGACACTCTTGCCTATGCAAACCGGGGCAAATCTTTATACCAGTTTGGTAAATGGCTCGATGGGGATCTCCTTCCTTATTACAAGAAGGAAATGCAGAGGCGAAATTCTCCTAAAAAATTAATTATCCTGCACACAATCGGCTCGCATTGGTGGTACAATGCCCGGTATCCAGATACGTACAGAAAATTTGCTCCCGTGATAAGCAGTAGAGTCGTTTCTTCGTGTACTAAAGAAGAGATGGTTAATTCTTATGACAATACAATCTTGTATTCAGATTATGTGATAAATGAGTTCATCAAGGACTTGCGAAATGAAAACGCTGTGTTATTTTTTCTTTCCGACCATGGTGAGGCCTTGGGGGAGAATGGACATTTCCTACATGCGGATGATTATCCTTCCTTGCATAATCCCGCATCCTTTGTCTGGTATTCTCCAAAGTATTTCAGGAACCATCCTGAAAAAATCTGTAATTTGAAGAAAAACAGGGAAAAGAAATATACCACAGACTATCTCTTTCACAGCATCCTTGATGCAGCAGGAATCGATTGTGCTGTTGTGAATCCTAAACTAAGTATTATGCGATTTGACTATGGAAAATAGGATTGATTGGATTGATTGTGCCAAGGCCATCGGGATTTTTCTTGTGGTACTCTCTCATACCGATGTGTATTATCCGGTTGAGGTTGTGATATATACTTTCCACATGCCGTTGTTCTTCGTTTTGTCAGGCTATAATTTCTCGTTTGAACGGAATCCGGAGTTTTTCGATTTT
>MKRS01000486.1 GCA_001897035.1 Bacteroidales bacterium 45-6 | reverse complement strand
ATGAATCCCATCTACTATGACCTAATGCCGAGATTGGGAACTGCCGGATCGGATACTTATCACGATTATTCTTTGTATGGAGATCTTGGGACAAACATTAAAATGGTGAACAAGTTCTACACGGCAAACGGGTTACCCATGAATGAAGATAAAACCTGGAAATACGGAAACGGCTATGGTGTAGCTCAGGAAAAAGATCCAACCTATACGAACGTGATACCATTGGGTGAAGATCAGTTGTCCCTGCACTTGCAAAGAGAACCCCGGTTCTATGCTACCATTGCAGCTCCCGGGACTTATTGGAAAATAGGCAACTCGGCCAACGAGAATTTTTTGGTTACGGCCTATCGTGGCGGATTGTTCGGCTTGAAATCGGACAGGATTGACCCGAGCCTAAACCAAAACATCACAGGATATTATGTAAAAAAAGGAGTCCGTAGCGACTGCTCCATGGCAAACGCAAACTATTCGATCAACCTGGCGCAAAAGGTGGGTTATACGACCGTTGTCATGAGGCTGGCCGAAATTTACCTGAATGCAGCTGAAGCATGGAACGAGTATGAAGGCCCGAACGGCGTTCATCGGAGCAATATCTTAGACAGGTTGAATGCGATACGGCTGCGAGCTGGCATTCCCACGGTGCAGGATTCCTGGAGCAAATATGGCATTAATTCAACTAAATATAACGAGCAGGTTGGCTTGCGTGACATTATCCGCCGGGAGCGCACCATTGAGCTGATGTTCGAAGGACACCGTTTCTGGGATGTCCGTCGATGGGGAGCAGGCCTGACTGAAGGATTGAACGACAAGCCTTTAGGCTGGAAAGTAACGGGTAAGAACTGGACTGAGTTCTACAATAACTATCAGGGACCTGTGGTTGTTTGGGACAAAGCATCCTTCAATCCCGCACGCGACTATTTATTCCCTATTCGAAGTGAAGAAGTTATTATTTCGGGGGTAACACAAAATCCCGGTTGGTAAATTTAATCAGGAATAAAACATGAAAAGAATAACATTTTTCCTATCTATACTTATTAGTCTGTGTTCGATAAGTTGTAGCCACGATGATAAATCAGACTTCAACACAGCCATCGACAACAGCATGTTCGTTTTCAATCCCGTGGAGGGAGGTGCCATATTGCACTATAAGTTGTCTGACCCGAGTATCAACAAGGTGAGGGTGCAATACACCGATGAATTTGGATCACCGGTCTATAAAATTGGCGATTATTCCGTGGATACGTTGTTGCTGGATGGTTTCAATTCAGCCCAAAGCGATGTTCCCGTGAAAATTTCCTTTTTGGATCGCAATGGCAAGCAATCAGAGGACAAAATTCTAAAGTTCAACACATTGCCATCAAACCTATACACCTTTTTCGATAATGTGCAAGTGACTCCATATTGGGAAGGGTTTCAGGTCACTTATGAATTGCAAGGTCTTGCAAATGGATCTGCCACCGTCTCTTTTATTGGAGAAAATCCGAATACACATGCTGTGGATACCCTGACACTCGAAAATTTCCAATTGGAAAGTGGCAAATTCACGAAGGCATATACTTTGGATGCTTCGCAGCAGCAATCTTCTTATACGATTGTAATCACCACGGAGGATAACAAGCAACGGATAGCCAAAAAGGTGGTGTGGAAGGGCATTACGGGTATTGAACGCGAGATACTTCCCAATAAGGACTTCGAGCTGTTAGATCCTTTCAATAAATCGAATGAAAAAGCATATACCACAACAACTCGTTACAATCCTGGCGCACTTGGCAAGCAATACCTGTTTGACGGAGACACGAAAGGGACACGTTCTGCTGAACGCTATGCCTCCGGGTGGGCAACTCCGCCTTACACCTTTTTAGCGGGGCCCAACGCGTTGCACACGGCAGAAAACAATGTCTATTTCGTCTTAGATCTCAAACGACCTGCCATGCTCGGTGAAATGAGGTTCTATGCAAAATATCCGGATGGATACGCCACCAACCAGGATTTTGGCTCCAGCGCTTCAAGCTATCTTGTCTTGCTGCCATGCGCCATAAAGGTATATGCATGGACAGATGCTAACGACTACAACCCGCAAGCAAACCAAGCAACAATTCCTGCTTCCAATTGGAAACTGATGGGCACCTACGCACAGGATCCGAATGCGAAATTGACGGATCGCTGGTATTGCAACAAGGCAAAACAACAAGTGGTAACCGTAAAAACAATCACCGACCTGAATGCATTAGCACCCCTATATGTGTCCGTTCCGTTTACATTCGACACGAATGAATACCGTTATTACAAGATTGAGTTTGAGACGACCTACCGGGATTTGTATTCTCCCGTGAATATTAACAACAATAACAACATGGTGAGCTGCCATGAAATAGAAGTTTACGCTAAAAAAGAATAGAAATGAAGGCAATACTTAGATACATAACCATACTCGTCCTGTGCTGCGGAATATGGCCGGCATGTCAGGATATTGAAGATACGTACAAAGATTATGCAGGCAACGGCCCCATACAGTATCTGAATAAGATTTACGATCTGAAGGCGACTCCTCAATGGGAGTCTGTATTGCTGACTTGGAAATTGACACTGGATCCCAGTAGGACAGGAATCTTAGTCGAGTGGAAGAATAGCACGAAAACCTATTCGCAGATGATTGACAAAGATAGTGTCAACTTTCTGGTTCAGGGCTTGACCGACAATTACGACTATATGTTCAACGTGTGGGCCATCAGAGTCGAAAATGGCGAAATCGTAAAAAAATCCTTGGGAGATGCCGTGTATGGACGCCCGTTCAATTTCGAAAGCGACGAGCTTGCACTGTTTACCCACGTGGTCCGCAAACAAATCAAAGTGGCAAACAAGAAAATGTTTGTGATTTTTGACAACTGGGCCGCCAATTTGATTTCATTCAAGATCGGTTATTTCGAAAAAGGGAATGACCAAGAACAGTTTTATGTGGCCAACGCAGGTGACAAAATAAACGGATTGCCGAAAGGAAAACCCTATGCCGTGATTGGCGAAAATATCGATTTCAACAAGCCAATAAATGTGTACAGGACAGGGCAAATCGGTTCGTTTGGCAATAAAGTTTTGGATCTTAAACCCTTGCCATTGTATTTTGACCTCCCCACCTTCAATAGCGATTTTGCAAATGAGCTGAGACCGCAAATCGGAGTGTATGGAGAAATCAAAAGCAGTGATGTGGCGGACATATCTACTTTGGAGATCAATTTCAATCAGGCGTCGTTGGAGGATATTCTGTATTTACCAAACCTGAAGACCCTCAATCTGGGAAAAAGCCGGTATATCAAGTCTGGAACAGAAGCCACAGCGAAATCCACCCTGTCGTCGGATATAAACAGAGACATTAGCCTGGGTGCCTTGGAGCTCGCAAATCAGTTGCTGGGAGTGGAAATCAACCAGTACAGCAAGCATTATTTCGATCAGCTCCCAGCCTGGTTCGCAGGTAAGAATCTTGTACCTCAATTGCCAAGTTTGAATTTGCTCAACACAAGTGGTTGGGAAATTACAGAAAGTCCGACGGACGTAATGGGATACGAAACCGGATTGGGCAATCTTCTTGTCGATAATACCCAATATTGGCTTCCGACAGCTTCCGCGCAATTGAGAACCCATGTGTTCACCATCGATATGAAAGGTATGCCAAATATTCTCGGCTTCAAAATTACGGAGCCGGACATTAATGATGCGACTCTATCTCTCTCCGGATTAATATCCATCGAGATCATGGATGCCTCAAGCATTTGGGTGCCTGCTGCTTTCAATCAATCTGTGGCAATCGGAAACGCAAAAGGTGAAACATCGCTCGTCTATTTGAACAAAGACAAGAAAACGGCGAAACAAGCCCAAAAGATCAGGGTGACAGTTAGTGACAATTTCTACAAGAAAGCTTACGACGCTAATTCTAATTATGTGAGCTTTTACCGGACTGCTTTAGGTTCGTTTATGGCGTTCACAAAGTGAAAAAATAAATAAAATGAGGACGGGGTGCGTTCAGGACATTGAGATATTCATGCCCCGACGCATCCCTTCTTTTTGTGGCAGGGAACTGTGGATTAGAATTGAGAATTGCGCACATGAATAACGTGCAACATGCTTTTGAAAGAAAATCTCTCTGCAGCCGCCACTTGTGTGATTTGTTGTTATGGATCATATATAAAGAAACACGATGAAAAAATATTTCTTGATTCTGGTAGTACTATCTCTTATAGGGCAAAAAATGCCAGCACAAAACCTGGGCATTGTTTTTGAGGAGAACTCCTCGTGGTCGAAAGCTGTGAAAAAAGCCAAAGCCGAGAATAAGCTGATCTTTGTAAACTGTTATTCAGCCAGGTCTGCACCCAGCAAACAACTTGCTTCGCAAGTATTCACGCAAGACAAAGTAGGGGAATTTTTCAACCTGCATTTTGTCAATGTGGGATACGACATGGAGAAGGATGCGGATGGAAAAGCCCGTCTTCAGTCATGGGGCATAACCTCTCTTCCAACGCTCATATTCGTAGATCCTGCCACTGAAAACCCGGTAGGTAAGTTAGTGGGTGCAGGTGATGCCCGTTGGCTGATTGAGGGAGCAAAGATGGTTCTTGATCCATCGAAACGGATCGATGCACTTGCTGCCCGTTATAATTCAGGGGAGCGGGAAGAAGGCTTCCTAATGAGTTTTATCAAGGCTTTGAGCCAAGCTGGGATGACAGCTCAGGTGCAACAGGTTGTGAAGGAATGGCTTGAAAGTTTGCCTCTGGACAAATTGGCCACGAAACAGGTGTGGTTAATCATCATGCAATATGAAAACGACCCGCTTTCAAAAACTTTATTGGCCGTGAGAGACAATATATCCCGTTTTTATGCCATCCCTTTGGAAAATCAACGAGCAATGGTTGATGCAAAGCTGGCAGGTGCGGTGGTGAAGACGGCAATGGATTTTGCCATGTCACCCAACCTTGCCTCTTATAGCCAGCAGCGTTACAATGACTTTGTGGATTACGTGTCACAGATGCCAAATAATCAGGGAAAAGCCGTGGCTTCCGTATGGCTCAACACCTCTCTCCTCTCGCGAAAAGGCGACTGGAGGCAGATGCTCCTGGTGATGCGCACCGTAGAATCAGAAAAAATACTGCCGCAGGAAATCTACGGGCAATATTTTGTTTTCTTCTTAAAATCATTGGCTCAGGTGAAGGAGAAGAAAGAGGCTGTTGCTGAAGGCCTAAAATGGATGGACGAATTGATTGCAAAAGAGCAAGGCGAGACTATGAGTGCCTACCAAATGAAAGCTTCATTGTATGCCGGAAAAGCCTCGCTTTGGCACGAGCTGGGGAAAGAGGGAGAAATGAACAAGGCGCAAACGGAAATGGTCAAATATATGGAGCTCGCGAAAAAATCAAGTTCCATAGTACCCGCAAACACGCGGCAAGAGGCTGGAAAAGCAGTGCTGAACTACGAAGAACGTGAAAATGTTCCCATTGTGAAGGCAACGATCAACGGACACACATATTCTTTTTTGTTCGACACCTGCGCCGGCTACACTTGCGTGTCGGATAGATTGGTTAATGCCGAGCAACTACCATATCAGCAGACCGGAAATACGATAGAAGGGATAAAGGGTTCGCTCCAAATGGCTACAATCTCCGAACTTATGTTGGGAGGGCTAACCGTCAAGGATCAAAAGGCTGCCGTGATGAGCCAGCAAAACCAGACGTTTGTCGCTTTGGGCGTGGACGGAATCATCGGTGTGCCCATCATCAACAATTTTGTGGTTTCCATCAATGCTAAGAACAAAACGATTGTGCTCGGCAACGAACCGGAGAACACCATTGCTCAATGGGATACATTGAGATTCAGCGGATACAACCATCCCCTTTTGGCCATCAAGGTAAAAGGAAAAGACGAGCTTTATGATGTTCCGGCCTTGTTTGATACAGGTAACGGAACAAAAACGATTGCGCTCCCGTCGGCACAGGGTTTTAAAGAATGGACAGATGCCGGAGTGATCGGAAACGTGGAGAACGGCCAAGGCTTTAATGCCCTGATGATAAACGGTATCGTAAAAACCACCGACAAGCTTTATCGGGGAGGGCTGAAGGAATTACATATAGGTGGGGCCGCATTTCAAGATCTTCCGATCATGACCGGCGGAACGGGCTACCTGTTGATGCCTTTCAAGATCACCTCTTTGGGTGAAATAACGCTTGACTACCCTCGCAAAAGATTTCATTTTGCCCCATACACGGATGCGACGGTTTGGAAAGGAGACAACCGCCCCGTCTATACGGGCGTGGACAACGGTGTGATGAAAGTTGCCGCCGTATGGGGAGACGAGGTGGCAAAACAACTGGAAGCCGGAGACACGATCACGGCGATAGGAGACAAAATCTTGCATAACCTGCCCGTGAATGCCCCCAACATTGACGTGCTGATAAATCAGATCAAAGTAACAACTGTAAGTGTAATGGACTCAAAGGGGGTGGCAAAACAACTACCGGCCAAACTCTTCTTGTCCAAACAATAAGAAGCAGATCTTCTGATTGGAAATAAATTTGAAAAAAATGAAATTAAAACGATCTATCATATTAGCCGTCATTATGCTCTCCGGAGCGGCCTCTTTGGCGGCCCAACGACTGAAAATGGGAGATGAGCTTCCTTTGGACAGTGCGGTGTGTGTCGGCAAGCTCAACAACGGCATGACCTATTACCTGCGCAACAATAGCAATCCATCCGGCATGGCCGATTTCTACATCGTTTATGATGTGGGCGCCATCCAGGAAGAAGATTCGGAAGCGGGGCTGGCCCATTTTCTGGAACACATGGCCTTCAACGGCACAAAACATTTTCCACAAAACAGCATGACTTCTTGGCTCGAAGGCATCGGGCTACAATTCGGCACCAACTTGAATGCTGCCACCGGAATGGATATGACCTATTACAAACTCTCGCAAGTTCCCCTCAAGCGAGAATCGATTGTTGATTCCATGCTGCTGATTCTCCACGATTGGTCGGGTTCCCTGTCGCTCGATGCGAAAGAAATAGACAAAGAGAGAGGCGTTATCATTGAAGAGCGGAGGCAGCGGAATACTCCTGATTTCCGGACAGCCAACAAGGTCGGTTCTTATCTTTACGGAGAAACTCGGTATGCACATCGCGATTTGCTGGGTTCGGAAGAATTTCTCCGTTCCTTCAAGCCACAGTTGCTGCGAGATTTCTACCAACGATGGTATCGTCCCGATCTGCAGGCTATCGTGATTATTGGCGATTTTAACGTGCATGAGATGGAAGCCAAACTGAAGAAAACGATGGCCGACATCCCCCGCTTCAAGACGCCTATGGAGAAAACACCCATTGCAATTCCAGACAACAACAAACCCATAGTAGCCATTGTTACTGATCCTGAAACGCAAGTCACAAGGGCTGAGCTTTTCATCAAGCGACCGCCTGTTCCGAAGAATCTGAACAACAGGGTCGGGACCATCTACATGAAAATGCTCATGAATGTGGCAACTGCCATGGCTAACAACCGTTACGGGCAGCTCATGCAGAATCCGGGATGCCCGTTCACAAGCGCAGCTCTTCTAAACACTCAGCTTACATCCACCTGCGATGCCCTGCAACTCCGTCTGGTGGCGCGGGGCGATGCGGTCGGCGAAGCCTTCACATCGGCTTACGGGGAGCTGG
>MKRS01000485.1 GCA_001897035.1 Bacteroidales bacterium 45-6 | reverse complement strand
CCACAACGGGTCGATGATCCGTGCCAGGCCGTCTAAGTTGCTTTTGCGGTCGAATCCCTCGTTGATTTCGTTCCGAATGATGGCTCTGAAGTCGGACGGGCTTTTTTGCACGCAGAAGTCGTGCTGGTTATATATCTTGTCGAAAACCTCGTAGGCTTCGGCCTCGTCCCGGGCATTTCTCCAAATTTCTTTCACGGTGAATTCGAAGTCTATGTCACTTTCACGGAAGGTCTGGGTGTATCCGAATTTGGCGTAATACTTGCATAGGGATGTTTCGGCGGGAATCAGGATCGACAAAGGGATGCCTCTTTGCTGCATCAGTTCGTGCGATTTCAGAATCAATTGCGCCATCCATCCCTGTTTCCGGCAATCGGGTAGGGTGGATAGCCCGGCAAGGTAGTAGAAGGGGATTTTCGTACCGTAGAAAGTGATCTCGTAAGGGAGCATTTGCAGCGAAGCCACCACCCGGTTGCCATCGAGAGCCACCAAGCTGTTTTCGTCGGCATATTTTTCATCGAAAAACAAGTCCATATACACGTCGTCGTCTTCGAAAACCTCTTTCCAGATGTTTCTCACGAAAGGGCGTGTTTTTTTGTCGGCAAGCTGTATCATCGGATGATTGATTTATGATCTTACAAATTTACAAATTCCCGATAACACCTTCTCCCGGTTTTCTTCTTTTCTTATACTAAGATCACGGTTCCCTCTTCGAGAAGGATGTCCGGATAATAGGACAATTTCGCTTTGCGCAGGTTCTCGAAGCCCATGTCCTCCTCGCGGTTGATGTATTTGTAGTCGGCTCCGCAGTGCTCGGCAAACTGCTGGTTGATGATGGTGTAGGCGCCGTTTACGCCGCTGTATGCTTTTTCCACGTGCACCACGAAGGTGTCTTCGTTGACAGGCTCACCGATGGAAAAGGCGACAATTTTCCCGTTTGTCCGCACATATCCGCCGCAAAGCCTCAGCGCATCGAAATTGTCGAGCATCGTTTTGGTGGCTATGTAGTCGTAGCGAAGGGTTTTGTCGGCTCTTTCAGCATTCAGGTCTTCCCATTCGCACAGCATCCGGATGCATTCATCTACTTCGGCCCGCTCGGTGATGGGCGAAAACGTCCAGTCCGGGTTTTCGGCTTTGAAGCGGTTGATGTGATTTCGCTTGCTTTGGAGCTTTTTCCCGCTGAGGTTAATCAGCTTTTCGGTCAGGTAGATGTATTCGTCGTTGTTGCGGTCGTGAATGAAATGAAACATGCCCGGCATTTCCTGTTCGATCTGTTTCCACATCACGCTGCTCACCCCTTTCATCCGAAATGGGATGTATTTCTTGCTGGCATCCTCGATGAGGAGCTCGAAAGCTTTCCGCAAGGGCATTTTGCCAATCGGCATCATGTAGTAGAGCTGCCCGTCCGACTCCCTGAATTGCAGGAAAAGCGTGTCGTTGACGATGGCGAAAACAGTCTGGAACTTGCAATTCCAAGCGAATAAGTTTGCAAAGCAAAAATCGCAACTCTGATAGCTGTTGTTTGCCAAGCAGGCATCTATCGCTTTCTTATCGCCCAGTTCTATTGTTTTAAAATTGACCATATATACTAATGAATGACAGATAAAACGTCCGAAAGCAGGCAACCTACCTGTTCCGGACGGTGTAAAGTTTCGGCTCGTGCTTCGTTAAACAACAACCAACAACATTAAAATGTTTTGAAGCCCATGATTTCGCGCACCTGGCGCAATGTTTTGGCGGCACTTTCGCGGGCTTTTTCAGCCCCTTCCTTGGTTACCTTGCGCAGGTAAGTGTCGTCGTTTTCTATATCGGTGATCCGGCTCCGGATGGGGTCCGTAGCTTTGATGATGTCTTCGGCCAATTGTTTTTTCAGGTCGCCGTAGCGGATTTCGCACTTGTTCCATTTTTCGTCGAAGTGCGCCACTACTTCCGGTGTTGACACCACCTTGAGGATGGTGAACAGGTTTTCGATGTAGTCGGGTTTCACCGAGTCAAATTCTTTCGGGCCTTCGTCGGTGAGTGCTCTTTTCACTTTTTTCTCAATTTCCTTGGGCGTGTCTTTCAGGTAAACGCAGTTTCCTTCTGATTTGCCCATCTTGCCGCTTCCGTCCAATCCGGGAATTTTTATCAGTTCCTGCCCGAAATTGTAGGCCACTGGCTCGTTGAAAAATTCCACGCCATAAATATTGTTGAACCGGCGGGCAAATTTGCGGGTCATTTCCAAGTGTTGTTCCTGGTCTTTTCCCACCCGCACCTTGTCGGCGTTGTGCAGCAAGATGTCGGCTGCCATCAAAGTGGGATATGTCAATAGCCCGGCGTTGACGTTATCGGGATTCTTGCGCGCCTTTTCCTTGAAGGAGACAGTTTTGGACAATTCGCCGAGGTAAGCGTGCATATTCAGCAAGAGGTACAGCTCGCACACTTCTGGCACGTCGCTTTGGATATATATGGTCGAAACTTCGGGGTCGATGCCTGCCGCCAAATATTCCGTGAGCACGTTTTTAACATTGCCGTGCAGGATGCTCGGATCGGGATGTGTTGTCAGCGAATGGTAGTCGGCTATGAAGAAAAAGCAGTTGTTTTCGAACTGCATCCGTGTGAAATTGCGTAACGCTCCGTAATAGTTGCCCAGGTGAAGGTTTCCTGTCGAGCGAATTCCGCTTAAAACTGTATCCATTGTATTTTATGTTTTTTGAATTTGCTGGTTTTTTCGGTTTGCAAGATTTATTGGGCATGTTCGCAAGCTCACTTGTTTTCCGTCCGTCAAATTTTGCGGAGCAAAGGTACGAAAATGAGAGGGAAAACGAAAGCGCAGCGTGGCTTTTGCCCAAATAATGGAAGCTATTCTTTCAATAATTCAGCCAATTGAGGCAGTAAATCCTGGACGTATGGCCTGTTGTAGTCGTGGGGACGGACAATCTCGCCGTTCCATCCGAATACGTCGATGTCCATCTTCACGATGCCCTGCGCCTTATGCTCGGGCAATCGTCCCAGCGACAGCTCGATCTCCTTGGCGATCCGGTGTACCTCTTCTAAGGAATGTTCGGTGAATGCGACGGCCAATTGGTTAAGGAACATGCCCTTGTATTGCTTCCCATAGGGGGCGGTTTCCATTTCCCGGGTGAAAAGGATCTTTCTGAAACGCTCCGCCAACATGCTGCGGGAGAGTTCCATGTTCGTCTTCGAATCCTCGTTCGAGCCAATGCTTATCCATGCCTTGTTCATAACGGGAATCAAAGGTAAGGCTTTTTTAGCCCACGGGCAATAGTTGATGGCTGGTAGCCGATAGCTATAAGAAAAAGCTAACGGCTATTGGCCATTGGCTAACAGCTATCAGCTGTCCTGATTGTTTGTGCGAGTCGTCAAAAAGAGAGGCCCAACACTCGTCTTTTACTGTTTTTAGCTGGCATTTTTCTTAAATCTCAAAAGAATGGCTTGCCTCCTGCGCAATAATTATTAACTTTGTGGACTTTGAATGATGCCTGCATGGGCTTTGTATGTTAGAAATAATACTTAAAGGATTCATTATTGGGATAATCGTGTCTGCTCCGATGGGACCTATCGGGGTTCTCTGTGTGCAGAGAACGCTCAACAGGGGCAGGATGCACGGTTTCGTTACCGGATTGGGAGCGGTCGCTTCCGATTTGATATATGCCGTTGTAACCGGATGGGGGATGAATTTCGTGATCGATTTTATCGAAGCGCACCGAACCACTATCCAGCTTTGCGGTAGCATATTCCTCTTTATTTTCAGTTACTTTGTGTTTCGCTCCAACCCTTTGAGGAGGCTCAACAAGCAGTCCTCCAAAGCGACTCCCTACTGGAAAGATTTCGTCTCCTCGTTTTTCCTCACCCTTTCGAACGTGGCCATCATCTTTTTTTATGTGGCCCTGTTTGCCCGGTTCAACTTTATTAGTCCCGAACATCCCTTGGTGAACGAATTCATCGGTATCATCTGCATTGGCCTCGGAGCCGTGCTGTGGTGGTTTTTCATTTCGTGGTTGGTGCACAGGCTGCACGACCGCTTCAATCCGCGCGGGCTGAAGGCATTCAACATCCTGCTGGGATGTATCTTGGTGGTGATCGGAATCGTGGGGCTTATCACGGGTCTCCACGACCTGCACCTCAACGGGGTGATCTGATACACCCCTTCCTCAAAGTGCCGGCAAGCTCATTCCTGTGATCTTGCGGTAGAGATCCAAGGCATACACGTCGGTCATTCCCGACACAAAGTCTATCACCGCCAAGGCTCGTTGGTAAGTGGTGGAAGCTCCTACCTCGTACTGTTCCGGAATCCGGTTCAATAAAATCTTCGAATATTCGTGGTTCGCATTTTCGGCGGCTTCCAGCAATGTCTTGAGCAGGAAACTGATGATGCGGTAGCCGGCAATTTCCACGTCCAGCACGTCCTTCGACCGGTAGATCTTCCGGAAAGAGATCTGTGCGCAACGGTCGTAGCAATCCCTCACCTCCTCCGAAACGTGCTTGATGAGCGCGCCCTGGAATTCTCCTTTCAGAATTTCTTCTTCGTGTGCCAGAAACACATCCGCACATTCGTTCACCAATAGCCCGATCACCGACGAACGGAGGTAGGCGATTTTCTCGTTCACGTCGTCCACCTTCTGCATTACTTGGCGGAGGTGTTCTCGTTTGTGGACCGGAAAAAATGCAAGCAGCATTTCGATGGTTTCTTCCGTGGAAAAAATGTTGAGCTTGTGCGCATCCTCCAAGTCCATCACCTGGTAGCAAATGTCGTCGGCCGCTTCCACCAAGAACACCAAGGGATGGCGGCAATATTCCAGCGGGCTATCATTGAGCCTTAACATGCCGAGGTCGTCGGCCACACGGACGAAATCGGCTTCCTCGCTCTGGAAGAATCCGAATTTGTTTTTCTTGCTTGTCTTTTCGGAAGAATAGGGATATTTCACGATGGAAGCAAGGGTGGAATAGGTCATTGCAAACCCGCCCTTGCGCCGCCCTGCGAACTGGTGGACGAGCAGCCGGATGGAGTTGGCGTTCCCTTCGAAGTTGATCAGGTCGCTCCAGCGGCCACCCTCCTCCACGATCTTCCCTTGCAGCTTGCCTCCTTCGCCTTCCGAGAAAAAGGTGGAAATGGCCCTTTCGCCCGAATGCCCGAAAGGCGGGTTGCCGAGGTCGTGAGCTAAGCAGGCCGCCGAGACAATGGACTCGATGGAGTCGAACGAGGCCTCCGAATGGGGGTATTTCTCCCGGAGCGAACGCCCCACGAGGTAGCCGAGCGAACGCCCCACGCACGAAACCTCCAAGCTGTGCGTCAGCCGGTTGTGGACAAAGATGCTGCCCGGAAGGGGGAAAACCTGGGTCTTGTTTTGAAGGCGGCGGAAAGGCGACGAGAAGATCAGCCGGTCGTAATCCCGCTGGAAGTCAGTCCGGTTGTGCGTCCTCTGATCGTGATAATCTTCCATCCCGAGCCGTTTGGATGAAATCAGTTGTTCCCAGTTCATTGTGTCCATCTATTCAAAAAGTATGATTCAAGCTCCCTGCTTTGGGGCTTGCGGTTAGGCTTCAAAATTAGTGAAATTTCTTGGATTTGCGGCCATGCGGGGGTGGGGGCGGGCGGATTGGCTTGGTTTGTTCACAATCTTTTTACATTTAATTGTCAAGTTTTTCTTATTTATTTTTAGAATTCAATGCTTTTTGTACATTTGTGAAAATTCCTTTCTTTGGCTAAAAGCCCTGGAGTTTTATGATTCGAAAATCAAGATCCTCAACAACGAATAACCGTCTATGCAAAAATTTTCACTTTACGACCTTCTATCGGTACTGTTTCCTGGAGTTATTTTTCTCTATATGCTCGATGAAATCAGAAAGCTCTTTTGCCTGTTACCGCTCTGCGACCTCACCAAGCAATGGGACGTTATTTTGATCTTATCGGTGATTTTTGGAGCTGTGATTTATGTTGTCAGCTTTTGGCTGGTGCACCACTGGCAATGGCTGTACAAGTTTATTGGCATTTACAAGCATATAACGCAGATTTACAACCAATCCGATTGGCACAAACATCTTGGCGAAGGGCTCAACCGCCGGGCTAACGAATGGTACGGAAGCGACATTTTCCTTCCCGTCGAAGCTTTCAACCAATTGCCAAAATCGGAACAGGAAGTCATCAGCAAGAAACAAGATGAATTCTACGACCGGATGTATTACGAGCTCGACTACTTGGGCAAGCTTGAAGTGCCCAAGGCATTCCAAAGCTTCTACCTCTTTTTCCGGAACCTTTTCTTGGCTTCGCTTGTGAGTGCGCTTGTATTGGTGGTAACTTATCTCATCAACCTCATTCCGGCTTTAAATTTGGCGTATGTGGATGGTGAAAGATTCGGCTATCTGCTTGCACTATTTGTGGTGACGGCTGCGATGTCAGTTGTCATTGCCCGTTGGTATCGCCAACGCATGTTGCATAAAATGTATTGGTTTTTCTACACGCATATTAACGCTCAAAAATAAATAGAGACTATGGAGACACAACAAATTGGAAAAGGGATCAGTTACGACCATCTTTCTGCTGACGACAAACACTATTTCGGAGGATTTCTCAACCTTGCACAAAACAACATCGACAGCGTGATGCAAGAATTTTGCTCCAGGCTAAACCTTACTTATGACAAGAGAAAGCACAAAGACATTATTAATAACTATTTCAAGATTCATTACAATCCCAAAGAGAAGCCGTCTCATACGGATTGGGAACGGGGCGTAGCTATCTTGAAGGAATATTGGCCTGTGGTCAACGCCATCGATTTGCCTTTAACAGCCGAATCGATCAAAAATCTTCCTTTGGATGAACAAGAAAAGGCTAAGCGGGAATATTTTACAAAAACGCTCCTTGCGTTGTTTTCGGCAATAGAAACCCTGAGAAACTACTACACCCATTATTATCATCCACCGATTACATTGCCCGAATCTCTTTTTGTTTTCCTTGACAAAACGTTGTTTCATACCGTCATCGATGTGAAGAAAACAAAGATGAAAGAAGATAAGACCCGGCAAATACTAAAAGATAGCCTTCAAGACCAAATCAAGAAACTCGCCGAATTGAAAAAGAATGAGCTGATTGAAAAGAAAAAGGAAAATCCGCGAATCAACACGAATGATAGTGAAGGCATTCTCAACAGCATCTACAACGATGCCTTTTCGCATTTTCTTTATACCGATAAAGACTCTAAAAAAGAGGTGCTTTCAAAATGGTACACTTCCCGTTTGCCCGAAGAAAAGCTGGCAGATAGTCCCATTGGGATTTCCACCAGTGGCTTAGTATTCCTTCTTTCCATGTTCTTGAGCCGGAAAGAAGTGGAGCATTTGAAATCGAACATCACCGGCTACAAAGGGAAAGTTCTTGCTATTAGCGAAGTGACCAAAAAAGAGAACGGTCTCAAATTCATGGCCACACACTGGGTGTTTTCGATACTGGCATTCAAGGGAATCAAGCATCGCATCACCAGCTCTTTTGAAAAAGAGACTTTCTTGATGCAGATAGTTGACGAACTGAATAAAGTGCCGGACGAAGTATATCAGACTCTTTCCGACGGTAGCAAAAAGACCTTCCTCGAAGACATGAACGAATATGTCAGCGAATCGGTGGGGGAAGATGAAGTACCGCTCTACGTGGTTCATCCTGTTATCCGCAAACGGTACGAAGACAAGTTCAGCTATTTCGCCATCCGTTTTCTGGACGAAT
>MKRS01000484.1 GCA_001897035.1 Bacteroidales bacterium 45-6 | reverse complement strand
CGAGCTTTTTTTTGATTTCACTGTACGTATTCCAAATATCCGGCTTGTAGGTTCCCAAATCCGAAAAGACAAACTGAGTTCCTTTATGCGCCCCGTATTTTTGATAATGCCATGCAATGACGGCGGCGGCATGGTTGGCTTTGTTGTCAATGGCGTCGCCATACTTCTGCGGGTCTATCAGGCGCATATCGAGGCTCATCTTACGGGCGTAGTCCGTGGCAATGAGCATCCGCGCCTTATCCTCACTCTCGCTAAGCGGTTCCCGCCCCAAAACGGTAGCGTCGCCCGTCTTGGCAAACACCATGAGTTTTTGAATAAAATCCTGCTGGTCGGGCGTGGGCGGAATATTGTGCAGTATCTCGTTCTTTTCGGGCCGGTCGATACCGATGTCCTTCGCGGTACGGAAGTCCGTAATTTCGCTGTAAAAAGCGGCCAGTTCGGGTACTTTGATGAAATACCGGAACCGCTCTTTCTGCACAATCTGGTTCGTAACCGAAAACTCGTAGTCTTTGGTCTTCTTGGCAAAGATTGCCGCCCAGGCATCGAAGGTATTGATGCCCTGCCGTTCCAGTTCTTTGGGACGTAAATATTTAAAGAGCAGATACAGTTCGGTAAGCGAATTGGAAATGGTCGTCCCCGAAAGGAAGGTGGCACCGAGGTCTTTTCCCGTCCTGTCCTGAATGGTACGCACGGCAAAGAGCATGTTGAGTGCCCGCTGGCTGCCGTCGGAATTTCCCAAACCTGCCACACGGTCGTGCCGGGTGGTAAAGGTCAGGTTCTTGAATTTGTGCGATTCGTCCACAAAGAGGTGGTCGATGCCCATCAGCCGGAAATCCACCGCATCGTCCTTGCGGGTAGCGATCTGGTGGGCAATCCCTTTCAGGCGGGCTTCGAGATTGGTTTTCCGTTTCTCGACACCCCGGCGCATGAAATTGGATACTTCGCCACCTTTATTACGCAAGACTTCCAGATTTTCCTCCACGCTATCCAGCTCCTTTTGTAAGATGTCGCGTTGAACTTCGGGCGACTGCGGAATCATGCCGAATTGTTCATGGGTCATAATCACTGCATCCCAATTGTTGTTTTTCATTTCGTTGAAGATACGGGCACGTTTGGCAGGAGTAAAATCCTCCTTGCCGGGATAGAGCACCTTTGCGTCCGGATAGGCGGTGCAAAAGGTCTGGGCGATCTCGTGCACGTTGGCTTTCAGGGCAATGATCATCGGCTTGTTAGCCAGTCCCAGCCGCTTCATTTCCATTGCCCCGCAACACATAACCAGCGTTTTGCCTGCCCCGACCTCGTGGTCGCAGATCCCGCCTCCGTTGGTTTTGAGCATCCAGACGGCATCCTTCTGACTTTTATAGAGGTCGTCGATACCCAACGCTTTCAGGTCAAGCCCCGGAAAGGTCTGGTGGCTTCCGTCATACTCCGGCCTCGCAAAACAGTTGAACGTGCGGTTGTAAAGCGTGGTCAGCCGGTCTTTGAACTCCGGCGACTGTTCGCGCAGCCAATCCGAGAAACCGTTACGGATTTCATCGATTTTACTGTTCGCCAGTTGGATTGCCTGCCCGTCGGGCACTTTGACCTCCCTATCACCCTCTTTGATTGTTTTGGTGATTTCGGGTGTGGTATCGTGCAGGGCATGGCGCATCAGGGCAACGCCGTCGAACAGGCGGCTTTCGCTGCGGACACCGAATTTCTCCGTGATATTGGCGTTGCGGGAACGGGCATTGAGGCTGAACTCGTCCCGGCTGGAGGCGTAGGTTACCGTTACATCCGTTTCAAAGAGGTAAGACGCGTAAGCGGCATAAATGCCGGTAGGCAGCCATCGCTCCCCGAAATTGAAGTCCAACTCATCAAAAGCGATGGGCTTCGGCGTGGCTTCGCGCAAGGCAGCCAGCGATTCCAAGGCAGCTTCGTGGCCGGGATGGTTGTCGATAAACGTTTGTACTTCATCCGCTTTGGAAATAACATTGCCGGCGATAAACTTGTCGGCGACTTCGTAACCGCCCACCAGCGGATTATAATATACTTTACCTTTCAACTCCGCCAGCAGGCTTTCTTCCGTACCGCCTGTAAGCGAGGACATATACGTTAAATCGACCGTTCCCTGTTTGTTGAGCGAAGCAGCCAGCGCATCGCGGGCATTGTCGGCATGGGTAATCTCATTGGCATTGAAGGCTACTGGCCGCTCGAAAATATCTGCCTTTACCGCCTTGCCCTCGCGGTAACGCTCCAACGAGAGGATTTCCCGCCCTCCGGCATCCATCTTGATCAGGTCGAGGTTCTTCGGGTCGTTCAGCTTGCCGAATTTTCCCGTAAAGTCGTCGTACAGGCGGTTGAGCATCTCCCTGAGCGCAGGATTTTCCCTGAGCGTGTCGGCTTCGTTCAGATAAAGGTGGTGGTAAGTGTCCCGGATTTCGATATAGAGCGATGCCCGTTTTTCCTGCCGCGGCAAAAGTTCCAGCGGGTGAAACATGGGACGGAAACCGTCCGGGTCACGCAGGTAGCCGATGCGGTTGTCGTCGCCGCTTACCAGTGATCCTTCCTTATAATGCTTGGGCAGTCCCTGTCCGGGAAGGACGAAAGGAACCGGTTTTGTCCGTTCTTCGCGAGCCTGTTCCTCCCGCAACCTTTCAAGTTGTTCTTCCCTACGGGCGTCGGCGATGGGATAGGCAGGTACCGGGTCTGTTTTTACTGCTGCCGTTTTGACTTGTCTTTCCGCTTCTTCCCTTTTTTTCCAGGCTTCCAGCATCAGTTCTTCCCGCCACTCCAACGGCCGGTCATCCTCTTTTTCAGGGGATTTCCGCTGCTGTGCCGCTTTCGTTTGGGGTGTGTTCGTCCTGCGGCGGGAACGGCTGTTTTTGGGTTTGGTTTGAGTACGTTCTTCTGCCGATAAACCAAACAAATCATACAATGATATGAGCGGTTGGTTATTGATGCTGTACGCCGGTTCCAACGCTTTCGCCTCTGCGGGCGGCTCGTGGGCTTGTGCCTGTGTCGGAAGCGGTTCGAAAATGTCGAAGTGAAGGGTGGTTTGTATTTCCGGTTGAACAGGTTTCTCCTGTATTTCAGAAGCCGGTTCTTCCTTTTGTTTTTGTCTATCCCAAAACTCCTTCTCATCGGGGAACCAATGGTCTTCAATGGCTTGCCAAAAAGGATCGAGGTCGTCGGGAAAACGGGACTCATCCGGATTAAGTTGCGGCTTGATTTCTTCGACAGCTACAGCATGCGGTTGCGACGGCGTCGCCATCTCTTGTGTGTGTTCCTGATAATGCCGTATATCCAAATGTCTGGAAAAATCTTCACGCAACATTCCGCGCAGTTCGGCGGCAACAGCTCCCACACCACCGGAGTGGATAAATTCCATTGCAGGCTTGCCGTATGGATCGGTTCCGACTTTCACGTTATCATGGATGACACGCCCGAAATTCTGGAACAGGTTATTCACCGGTATGCCGTTCGACAGCTTGCGGCTATGAATAAAATCCTGCCTGCGTTCGGATAATTCCCCGTCCGCCGGTTTCTTTTGCAGGATTATCAGGTCGCTGCCTACTTCCGTACCTGCATGGTCGGAAAAGAGGTTGTTCGGGAAGCGGACGGCGGAAACGGGTTCGCACCGCTCCATCAGCCACTCCCGCACGGGGCGGTTGGCTTCGGCGTTCAACACCCCCTGCGAAGTAATGAACGCCACTAATCCACCCTCACGGACACAATCGACACCTTTCATGAAAAAGTAGTTGTGAATGGTACCCGATGCCTGCCGGTGGGCGTCGTCTCTGGCATTGCTGTATGCGGGGTCGAATATCCTTACATCGCCGAAGGGGATGTTGCTGGCGGCTACGTCGAAATACCCGTTGTAGCGGGCTTCGATGTTTTCAAATCCCTCTACCCGCACTTTCCCGGTAGGGTTCAGGTGCGAAAGGATTTTACCTGTCAGCAGGTCCTTTTCAAACTGGGTTGACTCACATCCCGGAGCCATCTGCCTGACAGCTTCGGAAAAGATACCCGTTCCGGCGGAGGGGTCAAGCAGGCGTACCGGTTCAACGCCGCTTTCCTTCAAGGCTGCTGCCAATGCATCCACTACTTTGGGCGGAGTATAGAAGGCGGACAGGACGGAATTTTTTAAGGAGGAAACATAACGGTTGTATTCGGCTGTATCTTTTGATCCGGCACGCAATACTTCATGCAATTCCGTCACCAGCGGGAACAGTTCGCTGTCGGTCTTCGTCCATTGCTGTACGTCTTCCGGCTTGTCGGCAGGACTTAACACGGCTTTTATCCCGCCGAAACCGCACCAGGCTTCCAGTATTTCGCGTTCGGCGGGCGTCGCCTGCCGTCCCTCTTTATCGAGGCTGAAAGCTAGACGTACCGCCTCGATATTATTCCGAAGGCGGGCTTTCTTATTGAATGCCATCTTCGAGGAATATTTGGATCGCGCCGGTCAGTTCCGTGTAGAGTAGCCGGTAGTCTGCACTATCGGCGAAATCATCCGACAATGTGTATTTGGCAAAAACAGCGGAAAGGCGGGGCAGTAATTCCAGTGCCAGTTCTTCAGCCTGAACGGGGTCTGTTTCATCCGTAAACTCATCCCAGAGGATGTTTACGATGGTTCGGTATGGGGAGAAATGGAGTCCTGCGTAGAGGAGCCGGGAGGCAATTTCGTCAGCCTGGTCGTGTGTGTGTCCGTATTTTATAGCGGTGCTGTAACTTAAAGCTGCCGCATCGCCCCGCAAAGCGATAAACTGCTTGTCGGAAGCTTTGTCGGGATGCGAGTCGCGTAAATAAGACAACAGGGAGAGCCGGAAATAAGATAATTCCACGGCGGTGGATGTATTTGCTTTCATCTTTTGATTTTTTTAGTGGTAAATAAAAAAAGAGGGAAAGGAAAAAGCGTCCGGAGCAAGCCCCGGACGCCACCACTAAAAAAATCAGATGTCAAGCAATTATCCCTAATAGCAAGTCATAGATTCTTTCGGTGGTAAAGGTAAGGATTTTACTTCGACTTCCCTTTTTTCCGGTTACCCTTTTTGTTTTCAGGGAATTTGAACACGGTTTTGTAGTCCGAATCGAATGTAACGGCAGCCTCGAACGTGTTTCCAGTCTTGCTGCTTACAAAACCTTTAATCATGGGTGTTGCGCCGTTTACCAGCAAGGCGGTAAGTTGCGTATCGGTCAAGTCCTTTTTCGCAATGCTGCGGAATACGGTCAGCCCGCAGTCTTCGCTGTTGCATTTGGCAACCTTTGGGTAGAACACGACCTGTCCGTTATTACACTTGGGACAACTGCAACCGGGACGGTCATCGGTGTGCTCAAAAGCGATATCCAACAGTTCGGTTGTGATTTGCGAGGCGTAAACCTCAATGCCGTGATGGAATGTGGCGGCATCCATTTCGCCGGAGCCGATTTTGGCAAGTGCATGCTCCCACTGTCCGGTCATCGCCACGTCCGAGATTTTCTTGTCCTTCACGGCCAGATAGACGACCAGCCCTTTGTTTGTGGGAACAAGTGCCTTTTTCTCACGGGTAATGTATTCCCGTGCAAAGAGCGTTTCGATAATGGCTGCGCGGGTCGCGGGCGTACCGATACCTCCATCCTTCATCGCTTCGCGTTCCTCTTCGTTTTCACACTCTTTGCCGCACGATTCTATAGATGAAAGCAGCGAGCCTTCGGTATGCAGCGGACGAGGCTTGGTCTGTTTCTCCAATACTTCCGTATCCAGAACGGAAAGTATATCGCCTTGCAACAAGGCGGGCAGCGTGATTAGGTCTTCTTCCTGCGCTTCTTCATCGGTGGCATTGAACACAGACCGCCATCCGGGAAGTAGCGTTACGCTGCCTTTGCAGGCAAAGTGTACGCCGCCCGCGTCAAGCGAAACGGTGGTGTTCTCTTTGGTGCAACGATTGGAAAAAGCCTCCAACATACGCCCGGCCACCATATCATAAATTGTTCGTTCGTCGCCGGTCAATCCCTCCGCCGGATCTCCGGTAATAATGAGCGCATGGTGGTCGGTTACTTTTTTGTCGTCCACGCAGCGGATATTCAGGATAATGTTTTCCATCCCCACCGCGTAGGTACCGAAACGGGGATGATCCTTTAATGTGGCGATCAGGTGCGGTATTTCGTCCATCACATCGGCTGAAATATACCTGCTCCCGGTTCGCGGATAGCTTAAAACTTTTTTTTCATACAAGGCCTGGGCGATGTTCAGGGTTTTATCCGCCGAAAAACCGTGCTTGCTGTTGGCCTCTTTCTGTAAGGCGGTGAGGTCATAGAGCAAAGGCGGTTCCTGCTTCACTTCCTTCTTTTCGACAGTCGTAACACGAACGGTTCCGGCAGCCCTGACCCGTTGCAATATTTCGTCGGCTACGGGACGGTTGTCGTACTTATCCACAGAAAGGACGGCGAATGACGCGGTATCTTTTGCCGTATGCAGCTTTAATTTGAAGTATGTTTGCGGTTTAAAGTCCTTGTTTTCCAGATAGCGGCTGCATATCATCGCCAGTGTCGGGGTCTGGACACGTCCTAAAGACCACGAGCCGCGCCCGGCGGCAATGCTCAACGCCTGGCTTGCATTAATGCCTACGATGTAATCAGCCTGACTGCGGGCTTTGGCTGATTGATACAAGTTGTCGTAATCACTGCCGGGTTTGAGGTTCTGAAAACCCTCTTTGATCGCTTTGTCGGTTAGGGAGCTGATCCATAACCGTTGGAACGGCTTGTTACATTGCAGGTAAGCGTATATATAGCGGTGAATTAACTCGCCCTCACGACCTGCATCGGTGCAAACGACAATGTCGTCGGCTTTGGAAAACAATTCCTTGATGATTTTAAGCTGCTTCATTACGCCGGGGTCGTTCTTATACTCTTTGCCCTCTTTGATCTGGCGTGGAACCAGTATAAATTCCTGCGGCAATATCGGCAGGTTTTCACGCTTGTAACCTGTGAAGCCATAGGCTTCGGGCATTGCCAGCCCTACAAGATGGCCGAAGGCCCAGGTAACAGCCCAGCCGTTACCTTCCATATATCCGTCTTTCTTTGACGTTGCTCCCAAAATAGCGGCTATATCACGCGCTACACTTGGTTTTTCTGCTATACAAACTTTCATTTTCTGATTTTTTTAGTGGTTGGGGTCACAGACCCTTTTGTTATCTTACATCTCTATATCTTACGTCCTTTACTTTTCTTAGGGGCGGCAGGAGATTGTTTTTGTTCCTGCTTCTGCTCTTTCTTCTCCTGCTGCTTTTCGGTAGGCTGTGTTTGCCCTTTCTTCAGCGGCTCGGCCGATTGCTTGGTCGCCTCGTTGGTTTTGCCTTCGTTGTTCACGGCAACCTGTGTTTTGAAGCCCTCGGCGGGTTGCGCCTGTTTCTTGGCCTGAGCCTCTTTCCATTGTTCGGGCGGCAGGCCGGTATGGCGGATGCGCCCTGCTTCCTGATCCGGCCATACCCAGGCATTGTACTTCTGCCCCTTCTGGTCGGTGGTTTCCACTTGCTCTGCTCCCTGTTCCTGTTTGGGCTTGGTAGTTTGGTTTACCATTCCCTCCACAAAGACGGGCTTGTTATTCAACAGCTCTTTGAACTGTTCGCGGGTCAGTTCTACACCGCCCTGTACGGGACGTACCCATACATCGCCCACTTTGCGGGCTTTGAGAGGTTGGTTGTCGTCCTGTCCCGTTTTCTGTTCCGCTTTCGCCTCGCGTTCCTGCTGGTGCTGCTGCCGCT
>MKRS01000483.1 GCA_001897035.1 Bacteroidales bacterium 45-6 | reverse complement strand
CTGGTTTTCGGCAGCAATCTTTTGGTCGATTCCCTGGGCCGACAAAGCGGCGGTGCGGGCTTCGGTAATTCTCGTTAGCGTTTCGCTCTCGTGCTTCATATATCCCTTCACGGTTTCCACCAATTGCGGGATCAAGTCGTGACGCTGCTTGAGTTGGACATCAATATCTGCAAATGCGTTTTCACGTGTGTTGCGAAGACGAACCAAACGATTGTAAATCGATACAAGAAAGAGTCCGATCAAAACAACGGCTCCAATAACGATCAGTAATGTCATTTCTTTTTAAGATTAAGTGTTTAAGATATTTACAAAGATAGTTTTTTTATCGAGACAAGCAAGAAAAGCAAACTCATTTCATCACCCAATACCCCAGGGCGAGCCAAGCCACCCCTTTGAGCAGGAAAAACAAGAATCCCCAGAAGCCAATTCTCCGAAACCATTTGATTACTTTATCCCTTGTTTCCATATCGTATTTGATTTGTAAATGGTTATACTTGCAAATGAAGGCAAATATAACGCATATCCCGGTGAATTAAAATCACTAAAAATAGGGAGAGTGTCTCAATCTACATAAAACAAGCCTCTCCTCCTCTCCCTCGTTTGCAATGAAAGGAGAGTAAAAAAACACAATACATTGCTTAGTAATAAAAACTTTGTGAATTTCATAAAATTCTTTTAAGGGATACCAGCCAAAAGAATCGCCGAGTGAAGAGAAAGGCAAAGGGTAGTATTTAAGCATTTTGTACCTATATCTACAAACAGTCTATCTTAAACCAATGATTAGAGTATAATGAATTTGGATAATTGGATGGATGTAATATACTTAAGTTGAAAATAGAGGTAATGCGTAGAAAAGATCCTGACGGCAACCCCTACCGAGCGACCGAGCTAACATCAACGGAAGAACAAAAACCGAACAATCCAAGCCCACCAGCCACCCGCATTTTATGACAGTTCAAAACATTTTCTAAAAGCTATTTGATCAAACAAAAAGTTTCACTAACTTTGTTGCTTATAGTCAACAAACGGAATGGTAAAGAAAGCAATATTGAACAACCTTGTTTCTAATCAAGACCTTACAATTCTTGAAAAGCATTTGGTTTGCCAATATCTGACAAATAAGAAACTTGACTCTGCTCAAAGTCCAATATTGTCAGAATACCTTAAAGACTTTGAACAAGACACTAATTTGTTTTTGGGCGTTTCGATATTGGAAATAGACACCATAAAAGAACTTGAAAAGCATTTAGAGCTTATCATTCCGACAACGGACAGAAAACTGAATGGAGCATTTTTCACGCCTGATTATATTATTGACTTTATCATTAACGAAGTTAAGCCACAACCAACCGACAAAAACCTTGACCCAAGTTGTGGTTGCGGTGCGTTTTTAATAGGCTTGACAGATTATTACAAAAACACTTTTGGCAAGTCAATAAAAACAATCGTAAAAGAAAACATTTTTGGTTCGGATATTCTTGCTTACAACATTCATCGCACCAAACTTCTGCTGACAATTTATGCGTTGCAACACAACGAAATTTTGGAAGAAGCGGACTTTAATTTATTCAACCAAGACAGTTTAAAAGCTGAATGGAGTTTGACCTTTGACACCCTTGTCGGAAATCCACCTTATGTTAAATTTCAAGACCTTTCAGACGAAAGCAGAGAATATTTAGTAAAAAATTGGACGACAGTTGAGGGCGGAACTTTCAATCTTTATTTTGCCTTTTTTGAATTGGGTTACAAATTACTGAAACCAACAGGTCGATTAGGATTCATTACTCCAAACAATTATTTTACCTCCCTTGCAGGCGAAGCGATGCGTAGATTTTTCCAACAAAAAAAATGCGTTTCACGCATTATTGACTTTACGCACAAAAAAGTATTTGACGCACAAACATACACGGCTTTAACTTTTTTGAACAAACAAGAAAATGAAGCTATTACTTTTGACAGGCTTAAAAACGGTTACACACCGCAAGAGTTTTTGCCAATAGCAAACGGCTCGCCAAATTTTCTGAAAGATTTGAACGTAGAAAAATGGCGTTTGCTAAAAACCGATGAGCAAAAAAACATCAAAACTATTGAAACAATCGGAACACAAATCAGCAAGCTGTTTGATATTTGTGTAGGCGTCGCAACACTCAAAGATGATGTATTTTTCATTGACGGAAGTAATGAGAAAGATGGTTATTTCTTCAAAACAACCGAGAAAGGAACTTTTGAAATAGAGAAAGAAATTACTAAACCTGTTTATAAAATATCAGACTTCAAGACACAAGAAGATGCCGAACGAAATACAAGAAGAATTATTTGCCCTTATGCCATAAAAAATAAAACAGCAACACCAATTCCCGAAATGGAATTTAAAAAACGCTATCCGAAATGCTACACATATTTGCTTTCAGAAAAAGAAGTTTTGCAAAATAGAGATAAAGGCAAAGTAAAATTTGAACCGTTTTTCGTTTGGGGAAGAACACAAGGTTTAGCAAAAACAGGAAAGAAGATTTTAAATCCGACTTTTAGCCAAACACCAAGATTTTTGAAGATAGACGAAGAAGAAGCCTATTTTACGAATGGTTACGGCATATATTTTAGAGAACAAGAAAAAGATACATTGTTTGCTGACAGCGTAAATCCTATTTCAAAAATTGAAAATATCGATGTAGTACAAAAGATTTTAAATTCAATCCTAATGCACTATTACGTTAGCAAAACAAGTGTTGCTATTGAAGGAGGTTATCCTTGTTATCAGAAAAATTTCATTGAAAAATTTACCATTCCCGAATTTTCAGAGAACGAAATTGAGTTACTTCGGTCATTAAATGACACAAATGAAATTGATGAGTTTCTAATTGAAAAATATCAACTCTCAATATCTGTTGAAGCAAATCTGTTTTTGTAAACGGCCAATAAATCGGAAACAAACTTTTCCCAAGAAAGTTCGCTAATATCAATTATTGAATCTTCAGGAATTAGCCCTGCTTCTTTCAATTCATCGCTTGTATTATAGAGTTTCGCAGGAGTTTGGCTAAAATCCACAATTAACAAACAAACTTTTTCGTATTTGTAGAAATTCTTTTCTATCCCTTTTCTATTATTGATTGCCTGAAAAGATTTTATGTATTTCAAGACAGTCGCCTGATTGGGTTTCTTAAAAACAATTTCATTGTTTTTAACTTCTTTATCGTCATATTCAGGAACGGCAATCATATAAACTTCGCCTAAAACCATTTTGGGACAACGGTCGTGCAAGTTAATCGCTTCCGAAGTTGTTCTTTCGTAAAGCGTATCGAAATTTTTCTGAATACTGCTTATCTGACTTCTGATATTTATGGAAATTGTCCTTTCGGTAAACTTTTCTCCATATCCATCAACAACATCCTGTAATAATCCTTCTTCTAAAATTTCTTCCGCTTTATCTATATTTGAAACTACACAAACATCTTGATTTTTTTGTTTACGAGAACCTGCAAGTTTTAATTCAGGAGTTCGACTGTTTAAAGGCGGAAAAATCAAATCTTCATTTATTCCTGCTTCAACCAATTCAACTTTTACAGCTTCGTGAATATTCAAAATCGGACGAGAGGACCTAATCATTGCTTCTTTCCCCTTTTCTCCCTTTTCAATTATCGAAGTTTCGATTAACTTCTTAAAATCATCTACCGCTTTTTGTATGCTTTTCAAACTCATTACCGTTAAAAAATTCTTTAAGCGTTACATTTAACGAATTGGAAATCTTCTCAATATTGACAATGGAAACATTACGTTGCCCATTCTCAATACTCGCGATATAACTTCTGTCCAAGTCAGCGGAATAAGCCAAGTCCTTTTGGGACATTTCGGCTTTTTCCCTTAACTCTTTAATTCGCTGACCTATTTTTAGTTTTACATCCACGTTGCAAAAGTAAGAATATGTCGACTATAAATCAAAGACTATAAGTAACACTTGAATTTATTTGAGCAACTAAATAACAATAAACAAAAGGGGTATGCCTATAACAAGGGTTTGGCGTAATGGCGAGTGAAGTGCTTCGTATGAAATTTTCACTAACCCTCTCGTTTGCAAACCAGGGAGTAATAAATAAATGATTTACAGCCTCAAGATTGCATCAATACAAAAAAGGCCGCTCCAACAGGAACGGCCTTTCTATTTAGATCATATAAGTCTAACTGCTTAAACTTCTCATGCTACTGGTTCGGGAGCGCTTTCAGCCGCCAAGCGGATGTACTTGTTGTAGCGCCATTGTGCATTATCGATTGCAGCCTTGTACAATCTTTCGGCCTGAGTCGGATTGGACTTCTGCAAGGAAGTGTAACGCACTTCACCACCAAGGAAATTTTGGAATTTGTCCCAATCTGGAGTTTTGCTGTCCATGATGAACGGGTTCTTTCCCTCAGCTTCCAACGCAGGGTTGTAACGCCACAAGTGCCAGTATCCACATTCAACAGCCAGCTTTTCTTCGTCCTGAGCATGTCCCATGCCCCTACGCAATCCGTGGCTGATACATGGAGAATAAGCGATAATCAACGAAGGTCCTTTGTGCTCTTCGGCTTCCTTGAACGCTTTCAAGCATTGCGATTGGTTTGCGCCCATGGCCACTTGCGCCACATAAACATAGCCGTAAGTGGAAGCGATCAATCCCAAGTCTTTTTTGCGCACTTGCTTGCCGCCAGCGGCAAATTTAGCCACAGCACCTATCGGAGTCGATTTGGAAGACTGCCCGCCGGTGTTTGAATAGATTTCGGTGTCCAACACCAGGATATTCACATCTTCGCCGGAAGCAACCACGTGGTCGAGACCACCGAAACCGATGTCATAGGCCCAGCCGTCGCCACCAAATATCCAAATGGAACGTTTGATGAGGTATTGCTTGAAACTATAAATTTCTTTCAATATAGGATTGCTGTCTTTGCCGGCTTCCAAGATTGGCAACAATTTGGCCGTCACTTGCTGCGTGATGGCAGCATCTTCCTTGTTGGCGATCCACTCGGCAAACAAAGCTTTGGTAGCTTCGTCCACTTGGTCGGCAGCATCGTTCATCAGCTTTTCAACCTTGTTGCGCAAGCTAATGTTAGCAATGGCAAATCCGAGACCGAATTCGGCATTGTCTTCGAACAGCGAGTTGGCCCAAGCCGGTCCTTTACCTTCTTCATTGGTAGTATAAGGAGTGGCGGGAGCAGAACCTCCGTAGATAGAAGAACATCCCGTGGCGTTGGCAATCAACATGCGGTCGCCAAACAACTGGGTGGCCAATTTCACGTAAGGAGTTTCACCGCAACCGGAACATGCACCCGAGAATTCGAACAGAGGCGTTGCAAACTGCGAGTTTTTCACGTTTTGCTTGATGTCCACCAGGTGAGCCTTGCTCGTCACGTTTTTCACCATGAAGTCCCAGTTTTCCTGTTCGGGATATTGAGAGCCGATTTCCACCATCTTCAAAGCCTTCTCGCCTTTCTTTCCGGGGCAAATGTCAGCACAGTTGCCACAACCAAGACAGTCGAGGACATCCACTTGGATACGGAATCCCATACCATCGAATTGCTTGCCTTGCGCTTTCAGCAGAGCTACATCTCCTGAAATTTGAGCTTGCTCTTGCGCATCCAAAAGGAATGGGCGGATGGTAGCGTGAGGGCAGACATAAGCACATTGGTTACACTGGATACAGTTTTCGCCTTCCCAAACAGGAACGAAAGCCGCCACTCCACGTTTTTCGTAGAATGTGGTACCATTGTCCCAAGTACCGTCTTCACGGCCCACGAAAGCAGAAACGGGAATATCGTACCCCCTTTGGGCATTCACCGGACGAACTACCTTCTGGATAAATTCAGGGACGCTATCGGCAACTGATTCGCCGATAACAATCTGCGACCACTCTGCCGGAACTTCCACCTTCTCCAATTCCACGCCGCGGTCAACCGCAGCATAGTTCTTCTTAATCACGTCTTCCCCCTTACGTCCATAAGACTTCACGATGAATTTCTTCATCTGTTCTACGGCCAATTCGTAAGGAATGATGTTCGATATTTTGAAGAATGCAGATTGAAGGATCGTATTTGTGCGGCCTCCCAAGCCAATTTCCGTCGCAATCTTGGTTGCATTGATGATGTAGAAATTGATGTCGTTGTCGGCCAAATATTTCTTCACATGGTCGGGAAGATAGTTTCCCACTTCATCTTTGGTCCACACAGAGTTCAACAGGAATGTACCGCCTTTTTTCAACCCTTTTGTCACATCATACAAGTGCAAGTAGGCAGGCACGTGGCACGCAACAAAGTTAGGCGTGTTCACCAGATAAGTGGAACGAATAGGATGATCTCCGAAACGAAGGTGGGAAGAGGTGAAACCTCCCGATTTCTTGGAGTCGTAAGCAAAATAAGCTTGACAATATTTGTTGGTGTTGTCACCGATAATTTTCACCGTATTTTTGTTGGCACCTACCGTACCGTCAGAACCCAATCCATAGAATTTGGCTTCGTAGTTTTTATCGTCAACGGCTACTTCTGCTTTTGGAGGCAATGAAGTGAAGGTGACATCGTCCACAATGCCGACTGTGAAATTATTCTTCGGCAAGTTCAAAGCCAAGTTTTCATACACAGACATGATTTGTGCAGGAGTAGTATCTTTCGAGGAAAGGCCATAACGTCCACCCACGATCATTGGAGCCTCTTCCGAAGCATAGAAGGAATCCTTCACGTCCAGATAAAGAGGTTGTCCGGGAGCTCCGGGTTCTTTGGTGCGGTCAAGCACGGCGATCCTCTTGGCTGTTTTTGGAATAGCAGAAAGGAATGCTTCTGCCTTGAAGGGGCGATACAAGTGAACGGCAACCAAACCTACCTTTTCGCCCTTGGCGTTCAGGTAATCGATTGTTTCCCTGATAGTTTCGCACACAGACCCCATGGCTATGATCACCCGGTCGGCATCTTCCGCACCGTAATAATCGAACAAGCCGTACTTGCGTCCTGTCACTTTCGCCAATTCTGTCAAGTATTTTTCCACCACATCGGGAACAGCATCGTAGAACTTGTTGGATGCTTCGCGAGCCTGGAAATAAATATCGTCGTTTTGCGCAGTACCGCGTGTTACCGGTTTTTCGGGATTCAACGCCCTGTCGCGGAACGCTTTCAAAGATTCAGGGTTTACAAGCGGAGCCAAATCCTCGTTTTCAAGCATCTCTATTTTCTGGATTTCGTGAGATGTACGGAATCCGTCAAAGATGTGCATGAACGGGATGCGGGTGTCCAAAGTTGCCAAATGAGGAACAGCCGCCAAATCCATTACTTCCTGAACGGAATTGGTGAAGAACATGGCAAAACCTGTTTGGCGCGCAGCCATCACGTCCTGATGGTCGCCAAAGATGGATAACGCCTGCGAAGCAAGTGCGCGGGCTGAAATATGGAAAACGCAAGGAAGAAGTTCTCCTGCAATCTTGTACATATTTGGAATCATCAATAACAATCCTTGCGATGCCGTGTAGGTCGTCGTAAGTGCGCCTGCCTGCAACGAACCATGGAGCGCACCTGCCGCACCACCTTCCGATTGCATTTCTTGGACTTTCAATACTTCGCCGAAAATGTTCTTGCGTCCGGCAGTGGCCCATTCGTCAACATATTCCGCCATAGTTGACGACGGTGTGATCGGATAAATCGCCGCCACCTCGCTAAACATATAAGATATGTGAGCTGCAGCCTGATTTCCATCACAGGTTAGGAATTTTT
>MKRS01000482.1 GCA_001897035.1 Bacteroidales bacterium 45-6 | reverse complement strand
TCCGGTGATGGCCACCAACTTGATGTCTGGGTCGGTCAATCCCTCGATGGCAAACGCTTGCTCGGCATTGCGCGGTTGAATGCCCGAGCAGATCTGCTTTTCCACTTTCACGATTTTGTTAGTGAAAGGGTTGTATCGTGCCAGAACCGAATTGCGCTGGCTTTTCAGCACCATGCAGTCGTTGGGGTTGACGATGGAGTCGAAGCTGAACCCTTCAAAATCGACACCGTCGGGCGTGGTGTGGATTTTGTCGATCAGTTCGGGGTCGATGTTTTCAAGCTGGTGGTGCTGCTTTTCAAACAAAAACACATTCGGCACCTTGTCGTTGATGTAATCTTCGGAAAGAATTCCCAGCGACCGGGCTTTCATTCTCAGGTTGATGTCCTTGGTGACGAAGACGGTTTTCATTTTGGGATGTTTTCCGGCCACATCTATCACCGCTGCAAGTATCCGGTGGTCGGGAATACGCTCAGGAAATGCTTCTTCCATTTGGGCTGGATATTTGGGGCTGACCACCACGTAAAGTTTGCCCTTTCCCGAATTAAGTTCCGCCCCTTTGGTGAAAAGATTATCGTCGGTGATGGTGTCGAGTTGGCGGAGAAATTCGCGGGCATTGTAGTTTATCTGCTCGTTGCCTCTTTTGAATTTGTCCAACTCTTCCAACACCGTGATAGGGATGTAGATGTCGTTGTCTTCGAAGTTGTCGAGGCAACGAAAATCATGGAGTACGACATTCGTATCGAGTACGAAGTTTTTTTTCTTTCCTTGCGCCATAGAATAAAGTTTTAAAGATCTATTTATTGTCAGAACAAAATACCGGGGACCTAGGTTTGCAAGCGAAGATAATAAAAAAGGGAATACTCCTGCTACAAAATGTAGGTGTATTTGGCTCTTTGGATGTGCATTTGCGCTTCGGTTTGTGTTGTTTTGATTCGGAAAATGAGTCCGGTCTTCTTTCAAATGGCACAGTCATAGCCTATTTGCGAAGATCCTTCGGGCAGCTTGGTGGTGGGGATTTTTGGGGATGCGAAACGAGATGGGGCGAAACTGGATGTTGTTCCCCCCGCATTGTAGCAATAGTGAAAAAGGGTTGGCCTTTGAATTGTCTTGGTTCTTTCAGTAATGGAAATTATTTATAGTCGTAAAATGCGTAAGCTGATAGCCAATAGCTTTTAGCCCCGTTAGCCTTTTCTATCAGCTATCAGCTAAGGGCTATGTCTTGCGTTACAAAAGTACGACAATTAATTTTTCTAATTACTTAGCTTAAGCTTATTTCGTCGATAATGCCTTTGTTCAGTAGCTCCTTCAGGATTTTCTTTCCTTTGGGCCCTCTGGTTGGTCTGCCATGTGCCAAGCTGTAAACGAACCAGG
>MKRS01000481.1 GCA_001897035.1 Bacteroidales bacterium 45-6 | reverse complement strand
CCGCTATCCTTTTATGGCTCCAATGAGAACTCCTTTGACAAAATACTTCTGCAAAAACGGATATACACACATGATAGGCAGGCAAACCGTCATCAGAACTGCCATACGAATGGACTCCGGGGAGACTTTTACGGCATTTTTCGCATCGGCCACCCGTCTGTAGCTATCGATGGAATCATGGCTTGCATTTTCCTGCAGCACCTTGAGCAAAAAATTCTGTACTGTATGCAATTTATTGGATGTAACGTAAAATTCTCCAGTAAACCAATCATTCCAGTGGGTCACTCCTGTAAATAATGCAAGTGTTGCAAATACAGGTGCAGACAGGGGAAGTATTACACTCCACATGATTCTCAAATCGTTTGCCCCATCAATTTTTGCGGACTCCTCCATGCTCTCGGGCAGCCCCTCGAAAAAAGTTCGGAAAATCAGTATATTGAACACATTGTATATGCTCGGTATGATATAGACCCATATTTTGTTAAGCAGTGCCAGATTTTTCAGTGTAATATAGTAGGGAACAATTCCTCCGCTGAACAACGTCCGAAGCAAAATCTGGGATAGAAAAGAAAAGATGCCGACAAACACAATGGAGATCACCAGTACTTTCACATCGTTGTTGCGGATGTGGGTGAGTTCGTGGGCAATAACAGCTTCCAGCTCCTCATCATCCAGCTTATCGATAATCCCCCTTGAAAGAGTCACCGTAAAATCCCTTTTGTTGAGTCCGCTGGCAAAGGCATTGAGAGACGAATCTTCAATGATGTTGATTTTGGGCATATCCATGCCGGAAGTAATACACAGGTTTTCCACCAGGTTATAGACACGCTTGTTGTCGCGCCTCTCGAGCGGCTGGGCACCCGTAGAAGCATTGATGATGGCGGTATTGGCAAAATAGGCAACCAAAAACCACACAACAGTGACTCCGACCACCCAAGGAGCAGCCTGCAAAAACATATAAGAAGCCTCCTCTACCGAAGAAGAATCCGTGGGATATTTCTGTCCGGAAAGATAGGTGTTGAGAATATAAAAGAAAATCCAAGTGAGCAGGAGCAGCACACAAGGAAAAAGAAACAACATCGCCAGCGACCGGATGTTGTTCCTCCTTTGTTGGGTTTGGATACCAATGTATTTCATACGTTATTAGAAACTTACCTTGGGAGCTTCGTCCAATACGGCACGCTGTTGTTCGCCTACGTCGAACATGGTTTCGCGACGGAATCCAAACATACCGGCCAAAAGATTGGCGGGAAAAGATTCCACGGAAGTGTTGAGCTCTTTGGTGGTAGAATTGAAATAACGGCGACTGGCGGCCAACTTGTTTTCGATATCAGCCATTTCTTCCTGCAACTGCATGAAATTGGCACTGGCCT
>MKRS01000480.1 GCA_001897035.1 Bacteroidales bacterium 45-6 | reverse complement strand
AGATGAAAACTTTCCTGATTTTACTCCAGCATTATCCCATATAGCAACCTCAGCAATGAGTATATCTCCTCCATATTCTTTTCCAGGAGTTGGTTTTGTGGTACAAGCATAAACCTTGAACCAGCCTTGAGTGACACCGTCGGTTTTGAATACCATGTCCACTGTGTACTTTCTTCCGGCAACCACCTCTATTGGTTGCTGAAGTGCAGCCTGTCCCCACGATCCGGCAACATTGGTGAATGTGGCCCAACCGTTTGCAAAAGTGCAAATGCCTCCGGTAAGATTGTCAACCGTCCATTTGCTAACATCATCTGCATTCGCGAATTTTCCGCCTAAGACAAGATTTCCGGCAGCAGGATCGGATGTGGCAACGTTAATTGTCTTCGTTTCATCCTTTATCACCCCGCCAGCACCGATCACCCGGTGCTTGACGTTGTAAGTGCCGGCATCCGGCAGGAATATTTGCATGGCATTGTTTCCCCGGTTAAATCCAGCACCGTCATCCAAATCCCATTGGGAAAAGATATAGTTTTCGTTACCCGAAGTGAGCATAAATTTATTTGGGGAAGAAGCCACCGGTGCGACAGTGAATGAAGCATCTAAGGATGCGGGAGTAATGCTGTTTTCAGTCAGGTCTACGCTACACCCACCCAAAAAGAAGGTGGCGCCTACTGCGAGTGCATATATTGTTCTTGATCTTAATTTCATGTTTTTCATTTTCATGTAAAATTTATTATTCAACAAAATCTCATTCCATTGTATGAGAATACATTATTGATAAGCAGGATCCTGCACTAATTTCGTATTGTTGAGCGACGACTGAGGTATGGGCAGGTATTCATTTTTCCCTTTCTTGAATCCTTTGAATGCCAATGCCGTTGCAGCCTGACCCGTGCGGATCAAATCGTCCCAACGATGACCTTCGGTAGCCAGCTCCAGGCGACGTTCGTTGTAGATGTTGTCGAGTGTGGCAGGCACAGAAGCCAAGCCCACACGGGCACGAACGGCATCGAGTAGGTCTTTGGCTCGGCCAAGATTTTTTCCTGCGCGAACCAAAGCTTCGGCTTCCATCATGTATGTGTCGGCCAAACGGATTTCGATCATGTCGTTCGGGAAATTCAGCTCCGTGGTTCCAGTTTTAACCCTCCATTTTTCGAGCGGTGCCCATTTCTGAATGAAATAGCCTGTATTCTGGTATCCGGGAGTATATTTTGCCCCGCAATGAGCCACCAAGCTGTCCACATCGGCGATCGTATATTGGAAACGAGGGTCGCCTTTCATGAAGTCCGCAAAATCCTTGATGATCGGGCTGAACGACCAGCCGGATACATAAGTGTGATCCGCATCTTCGGTGCCGTGGCTATAAGAGCGAGGCCCCACTGCAATCACATACATGTTGCCGAAGATTTTTGCACCCCAGTCTCCTTGTTGCATGGAAGCCGTGTGGGTGATTTCAAAAACAGATTCAGAATTGAATTTGTTGGTTGGATCGAAAATATCCTTGAAATTCGGACACAAAGCGTACCCTGGTGCAGTGTTCACTTTATTGAACCACCCGGCTGCTTCTTCCATACGCGATTCGTTGTTCTGAAAAAGAATCGCTTTGCCCAACAGGGCTTCAGCACATTCTTTGCTCATTCTGCCCATTTCGGAGGATGCCATGGCCGATTTAGTAGGCAAAACAGCCGCAGCTTCCGTCAAGTCTTTCTCAATCTGGGCATACACTTCTTCTCTGGTCGCTTGAGTCACGGTGAACCATTCCGAAGGTTCAAGAGGCTTGGTGATCAGGGGAATCGTTTTAAATAGACGAATCAATTCAAAATAGAAATAGGCGCGCAATGTTTTTGCTTCGGCAATGTAACGGTTTGTCAAGGCATTGTCTATCCCGGTTACTCCGTTTCCAATTTTTTGGATCAGCAGATTGGCGCGATAGATGCCTTGGTAATCGGGATTCCAAAAACTTTCGGAGGGCCCGTTTACAGCCGTCATCGTGTTGGTGTTCCATGCCTGATAGTTGGAATAGTCGCCCACACTCGCACCACCGGTGTAGCATTCGTCCCCGGCAGAATTGAAGCCGATCATTTTCACCGACCAGCCACCTTCGTGGCTCAGAGAGGCATAAGCAGCCACCAAGCCTTCCATCAACTGATCTTCGGTTTGATAGAAATTTGATTCCAGAGCCTTTCCTTTGGGATCGACATCTAAATAATCTTTGCCGCATGAAGTTGTCAGAGACAGCAATCCGGCCGATATAACGGTATATATAAGTATTCGTTTCATAAATAACTGTTTTTTAGATATTTGTTTGATAATTAGAAGGCTATGTCAAGTCCCACCATAAACGAACGAGCTTGAGGATATACCCCTCTGTCTATTCCATAGATACCCTGATTTCCGCCAATTTCCGGGTCAAAACCAGTATATTTCGTCATAGTAAACAGATTGTTGCTGGTCACATACACCCTTGCCTTATCGACAGATACCTTTTTAAGTAGAGATTGGGGTAGTGAATATCCGATCTGTAATGTTTTTAAGCGGAAATACGCACCGTTTTCCAAGTAGAAGTCACTCATATTGGTGTAGTTGCCATTCACATCGGTTCCTTCAATCAAGCGGGGATAGCTGTTCGAGGTTCCGGGGCCAGTCCACCGTCCAAGAGCTTTGCGGGTGTAGTTGGAAGTAGGAACGTCCAAACGCCGAACCTGGTTACAGATTTTATTGCCCGCAACACCTTGTCCAAACACCATAAAATCGAAATTCTTGTAATTGGCCTTTAAAGTGATACCGTAAGTGAAAGGAGGAATGGCAAGCCCGAGATTTTCGCGGTCATCAGCAGTGATTTGGCCATCTCCATTCAGGTCTTTCCACTTGAAATCGCCCGGTTTAGCATTCGGTTGAAGTTTTCCGCCATCCTTGTTCACATAGCTCTCAACCTCATCCTGGGTTTGGAAAATTCCATTTGTTCTGAATCCCCAGAACATTCCGAAAGGTTTGCCGACCATGTAGCGTTCCACTTCGTAGGAGCTGGCCTGCATGGAAGCCAGAGTGATGTAATCATTATCGCCAATGTCTGTCAATTTATTCTTTGAGTAAGCAAAATTGCCTGTGGCCGACACATTGAAGTCTCTATTGAGTTGCTTATTGTAGGTTACATTCAGTTCAATCCCTCTTCCTGTCATCGAGGATATATTGGCCCAAGGATTATCGTTGGCTCCGACGTATCCAGGAAGTTTCTTTTTCATCAACATATCATTTGTGTTTTTCTGGTAGATGTCCAAGTTTACAGAGAGATCTTTGAAAAACACGGCATCAATGCCCAAGTTGATCTGTGTGGTTCTTTCCCATTTCAAATCAGGGTTGGACGGCGATTGTGGTGCATAGCCAAAATAGACCTGGTCGTTTCCGAACATATTTCCGCCTACATTTGTCATAACGGAGGTGTACTTGAAATCCTCAAAATCTTCACTTCCGTTCACTCCATAGCCCAATCTAATATTCAATGCATCTATAGCATTGTTGCGCTTCCAGAAATTTTCGTTATGCACATTCCATCTTACTGCAGCCGATGGAAAATTACCGAACACATGGTTCGCTCCGAAACGCGATGACCCGTCTCGTCTTACAATCCCAGTGAAAACGTATTTATCCATGTAGTCGTAGTTCAAACGGCCAAAATAGGACAGCAATTTGTGTGGCTGATCTTCGTAACCCCACGACGATACATTGCTTTTTGTCATCGACACATTCATGGAAGCCTCTTTCAGACTGTTGGCGGGAATACCGCTATAGACGGTGGTAAGTCCACTTCCCGATCCATCCCGGATTTCAGTTCCCAGAAGCACTGTGAAATTGTGATCGTTTATTTTGTAGTTGTACGACAGCGTATTCGAGAATGTGAAATTTATGCCTTGGAAACGTCCTCTGGTGTAAGAATTTTGGCTTGTATTCATTTGGGTTGGGCTATAATAAAAGAGGGGAGTGTATTTTTCCGATCCCCAGAAAGCTTTCTTGCCTCCCAATGTGGAACGGAAAGCAAGATCCTTCAATGGTTTAATTTCCACATAAACACTTCCGCTGAAATTATCTGCCCAATTGTAATTGTCTTTGTTCACCTGCATGAATGCCAATGGATTAATCATTTCCTGCCCCACATAGCTCGACAGGCCATAGTAATAGCCATCGCCGTCTTTTACGGCATACGCATTAGGAACAGACACATTTTTGTCGGCATATTTTGCAGGGGTGATGGGGTCGAGGCTGATTGCCGAGGAAAGCACATTTCCGTAGTAATCGTTTTCGGCAACACTGGTTTTAGACTTGATATGAGCGTAAATGAATGTGTTTCCGATTGACAACCATTTCTTTATCTTGTGATCCGAATTGAAGCGGAATGTATATCGTTGATACCTTGAGATGTCGGATGCGACAATCCCCGTTTGATCGAAATAGCCAAACGAAGAAAAGAAAGTTGAATTCTCGCTTCCACCTCTTAAACTGATTTCATGATTTTGTATCGGGGCACTATAATTGAACACCTCTTTTTGCCAGTCGGTGCCTTTTCCATACGAGGATGGGTCGGAGAAAATAACACCGCCGCCTCCATTCAAGCTGGCTTCGTTCCGCAAATAGGCGTATTCGGTAGCATTGACCAAACCCAATTTTCTTTCGGGGGATTGCACACCATAGTTGGAGCTGATATTGACTTTGATGTCTCCGGCTTTTCCTTTTTTTGTCGTAATAAGTATTACTCCGGCAGCAGAAGCCGTTCCATAAATAGCGGCAGAGGCAGCATCTTTCAAAACTTCTACAGACTCAATATCTGATTTGTTCAAAATGTCAAGTGCACCACCATCAAGGGGAATTCCATCAACCACATACAATGGTGTTGCTCCATTGATGGATGTCACCCCACGGATAGTTACCCTCGAAGCAGTTCCTGGAGCTCCCGAATTTTGTGCTATGGTTACACCGGCCGTTCTGCCCTTGAGGGCATCTTCCACACGGGGAACTGTCAAGCCCTCCATATCTTTGGCCTTCACGCTGGCAATGGCACCAGTCACCACACTCTTTTTCACCGTTCCGTAGCCTACCACCACTACTTCTTCCAAGCTTTTCGTGTCTTCCACCATGGTGACTACCAATGAAGTGTTGTTGCCGATAGGTTTTTCAATCGTTCTCTAGCCGATAAAATTGAAAACGAGTGTTGCCTGGGAGGCATTTTCGAGATTGGAGATGGTAAATTTTCCGTCAAGGTCGGTCATCGTGCCTTTGGTTGAGCCTTTCACCATTACGGAAACCCCCGTCAGGGGTTCTTTTTTAGAGTCGTAAACGACTCCCGAAATGTTTTGTGCCACAATATTACCGATGCATAACATGGTAAAAAGGACAAAAGTCAATCGTCTCTTCATAGATTTAGGTTTTTGCCGGATACACCGCATGAATCCGGCGGGTTAAACATAGAAAAATTATAATAGAAGTTGAATATGTATCCTCATCAATAATAAGAGGTAATATTTTTTTCAGGCAAATGCTTTTAGAAAAATTGACTCATCGCCCCTTCTTGTATATTAATTTCTGTCAAATATACGGGATTATATCTCACAAAGACAAATCTCACACCTCTACAAAAACTATACGAGGTTCTTTTTCCGCCTATATAAAAACTCTACAACTAATTTTTATTTAATTAATAATCAATATTATAAAAATACGATTTTCTATTCAATGAATTCTATTAAATAATTTGGTATCTTTGCAATACCTCAAATTGTGGCTCAACCTTCGATTTAACCTTTTTGTTAACAACATGATGAAAACACATCTCCAGATAATTGTATTTTTCACGCTTTTGATTCTCCCCCTGCCATTCCATGGAGCAATCAAACAGTTGGAGAATATCTGTGTCCCCAAGATTTCCTATTTTGACAAAACGGTGTATAATGGAGCTAACCAAAGCTGGGCGATGGCTCAAAACCAGAAAGGCTATTTGTATTTTGCCAACTCAGCGGGCCTGCTGGAATACGACGGTAGCCAGTGGACACTCTACACATTGCCGGACAACACTTCCATCGTCAGGAGCATTGCCATAAGCAACGACCAGAAAATATACACCGGAATAAGGAACGAGTTCGGCTATTGGCAGGAAGATGTATCCACCCGGAAGTTGAAATACACTTCCCTGTCCAAAGCCTCCAACCTCAAATTTCAAGACGAAGAAATATGGAAAATCGTCATATCAGGACAAGACATTTATTTCCAAAGCTTTCGAAACATTTACAAATACAATCCGCGCTCCCGGTCAATCTCCATCATCCCAGCGCCCAACCGCTTCCAGTTCATGTTTAAGGTTGGCAACAGGTTGTTTGCCCAAGACAAGGTTTCGGGGTTGATGGAACTCAAAGACGACAGGCTGGCCGGAATTCCGGGCGGACAGATTTTCACGGGCGACTGCGTGTATGGAATGGGTGACTATGGCAACCATTCGATTTTGATCGCAACCATCGACCGGGGCTTATTCCTGATGCAAAACGGCAGGATTGCACCGGCGGCTTTGCCATGTAACCCCTACCTCGTGAAAAGCCAGATTTTTAGCATGACCTCGCTACCTGGAGGAAAATTTGCTTTTGGAACCATACTGAATGGCCTACTGGTTATCGACCATAACGGAACCATACTTTCGGCCATCAACAAGCCAAAGGGGATGCCCAACAATACTGTCCTGAGTATGTTCTTAGACCGGAGCAACAATCTGTGGCTCGGGCTCGACCGCGGCATTTGCCACATCCAGATGAACAGCCCGATACGCACATTTCCCGACCCAAAAGGTTTGCTTGGATCCATTTACCAAGCCGAAGAGGTTAACGGGCGGCTCTATTTCGCCACCAACCAGGGACTATTCTATTGCTTGCTTTCCGACCTTTCCTATCCCGAAAAAGAACTTCCTATTCATCTGATGGAAAAAAGCCAGGGCCAAGTTTGGGGGCTTCAGGTGATGGGTGGACGCCTGCTTTGTGCCCACAACAAGGGCATCTACGCCGTTGAGGGCGACAAAGGCGACTTCATTTACACGAAAAGCGGCGTCACGCACTGGCTCTACATAAACGACAAGACAGTGCTTTTCTTGTCCTACGGCGGACTCTGCACGATGCACATCGAGGGGAACAAATTCACGGTAAAGGAGCAACCAACCTTTCCCTACGACGGCGACTGCCTTGTCCGGGACAAGAACAACAACATATATCTCGGCAGCACCTCCGCCGGTTACTACAAAGTGAAATTTGACGACAATTACGACAACGTGGTCTCAAGCACCAACCAACTTTCTCCCATGGGAATCGGAAAAAAGAACATCAACGGAATATTCTCCCACGGCAACGAGATGTATGCCATCGACAAGGAAAAAGGAATCCTGAAGCTCGATTATCCCTCCAACCGCTTTCTCCCGGTGCAAAGGCTGAACAAATTATTGCCGCGCAACGAAAGCATTCTCCGGTTGCAAATCAGCAACGACGAGATGTGGTGCTACGGAGCCAACAGCTTCTTCTTCATCAAGGATTATGCCACAGACCACCCGTCTGTTGTTCGTCGAAACATGCAGTCGCTCTACAAGCAGACAATCAGCACCTTCGAACATACCCAAAAAATCGCAAACGGAATGTACATGGTGTGTACATCCAACAGCTTTGCCGTGCTGAATACCCAATATTCGCCCAAGGCCAAAACCAACAAGGTGTACATCCGCGACATCGGCATG